>NZ_VMMV01000044.1:0-40130 GCF_013277375.1 Streptococcus sp. 3613 | reverse complement strand
AAACTAAATGATTATATAAGCAGTAAAATCATTTTATACTCTTCGAAAATCTCTTCAAACCAGGTCAGCGTCCATCTGCAACCTCAAAACAGTATTTTGATCTGACTTCGTCAGTTCTATCCACAACCTCAAAACACTGTTTTGAGCAACCTGCGGCTAGCTTCCTAGTTTGCTCTTTGATTTTCATTGAGTATTAGAACATACAAAGGAGGTCGTCATGGACAATATCATCGATGTGTCAATTCCCGTTGCAGAAGTGGTGGACAAGCATCCAGAAGTCTTGGAAATTCTAGTGGAGTTGGGTTTTAAACCCCTTGCCAATCCCTTAATGCGCAACACAGTCGGTCGCAAGGTATCGCTCAAACAAGGTTCTAAGCTGGAAGGAACTCCTATGGACAAGACTGTACGCACACTGGAAGCGAATGGCTACGAAGTGATTGGATTAGACTAATGACAGATGAACGGATTCATATCCTACGGGATATTTTGTTAGAATTGCACAATGGCGCCTCTCCTGAGTCGGTTCAAGAGCGCTTTGATGCGACCTTTACGGGCGTGTCAGCCATCGAGATTTCCCTTATGGAGCACGAGCTGATGAACTCGGACTCGGGCGTCACTTTTGAAGATGTTATGGAACTCTGTGATGTCCATGCTAATCTTTTTAAAAATGCTATCAAAGGTGTCGAAGTTTTAGATACCGAACACCCTGGGCACCCAGTTCGTGTCTTTAAGGAAGAAAATTTGGCCCTCCGTGCAGCTTTGATTCGCATTCGTAGATTGTTAGATACCTATGAGTTGATGGAAGACGAGGAAATGCTTGCGGAGATGCGCAAGGGCTTGGTGCGTCAGATGGGACTTGTGGGGCAATTTGACATCCATTACCAACGTAAAGAAGAACTCTTCTTTCCTATCATGGAGCGCTATGGACACGATTCACCTCCCAAAGTTATGTGGGGAGTGGATGATCAGATTAGGGAACTCTTTCAAACAGCTCTAACGACAGCCAAGTCACTACCAGAAGTGTCAATTAGCAGTGTAAAGGAAGCTTTTGAAGCTTTTGCGACAGAGTTTGAAAGTATGATTTTCAAGGAAGAGTCCATCCTCCTCATGATTCTCCTTGAGTCTTTTACTCAGGATGACTGGCTTCAGATTGCGGAGGAGAGCGATGCCTATGGCTATGCCATCATCCGTCCGTCAGAGAAATGGGTGCCAGAACGACAGAGCTTTATTGAGGAAAAGATTGCAGAGGAGCCTGTACAGCTAGATACGGCAGAAGGTCAAGTTCAACAAGTCATAGATACGCCAGAAGGCTATTTTACCATTACCTTTACCCCTAAGGAAAAGGAAGCTGTGCTGGACCGCCATAGTCAACAGGCTTTTGGTAATGGCTATCTTTCAGTCGAGCAGGCCAATCTCATCCTCAATCATCTCCCTATGGAGATTACCTTTGTCAATAAAGAAGATATTTTCCAGTATTACAATGACAATACGCCAGCTGATGAGATGATTTTCAAACGGACGCCGTCCCAAGTCGGGCGCAATGTCGAACTCTGTCATCCGCCTAAGTATTTGGACAAGGTCAAGGCTATCATGAAGGGACTTCGTGAGGGGACCAAGGACAAGTATGAAATGTGGTTCAAGTCTGAGTCGCGAGGTAAGTTTGTCCACATCACCTATGCTGCAGTACACGATGAAAACGGAGAATTCCAAGGTGTACTGGAATACGTTCAGGATATCCATCCCTACCGTGAGATTGATACGGACTATTTCCGTGGATTAGAATAAGGAGAAAAAATGAGTTACGAACAAGAATTTATGAAGGAATTTGAAGCTTGGGTCAATACCCAAATCATGATTAACGACATGGCGCACAAGGAAAGCCAAAAAGTTTACGAAGAAGACCAGGACGAGCGTGCCAAAGATGCCATGATTCGCTACGAGAGTCGCTTGGATGCTTATCTGTTCTTGCTTGGTAAGTTTGAAAACTTCAAAGTAGGCAAGGGATTCCATGATTTGCCAGAAGGCTTGTTTGGTGAGCGAAATTATTAAACGAGAAAGATTCTTGATTTTTCACTAAAATCTTGATAGAATGTTTATGTTAAATCCTTGTCAGAGCAGGGATTTTTTATTGAAAGGATTTTATCATGTCAAAGAAACTCAATCGTAAAAAACAATTGCGAAATGGCCTCCGTCGCGTAGGTGCCTTTTCAAGTACTGTGACTAAGGTTGTAGATGAGACAAAAAAAGTCGTGAAGCGTGCAGAACAGTCAGCAAGCGCAGCTGGTAAGGCTGTTTCTAAAAAAGTTGAACAAGCAGTAGAAGCTACCAAAGAGCAAGCTCAAAAAGTAGTTAATTCTGTAGAAGATTTTGCAGCAAACTTGGGTGGACTTCCCCTTGATCGTGCCAAGACTTTCTATGATGAAGGAATCAAGTCTGCTTCAGATTTCAAAAACTGGACTGAAAAAGAACTCCTTGCCTTGAAAGGAATCGGCCCAGCTACCATCAAGAAATTGAAAGAAAATGGCATCAAGTTCAAGTAATTTTTCTTGAGTCTTGCATTTCCGAGAAAAACTTGCTACAATAGAGCCATTAGAGGTGTTTTGAATCCCACATTTTACAGAAAGTGGCGGCGCTGAGAAGTCCACAAATGTGTCAAAACTGGTTGCTAATGACTGAAAAAATGAAATATTTCTGTCTTTTTATTTTAAAGACTAAAGATGCGGGCTTGGCCCGAAATTGGGTGGTACCGCGGATAAACACATTCGTCCCTGTCATGTAGATGGCAGGGATTTTCTTTTGCGTCTTAGTCAAAGGAGCTTGTTATGAAGCAATCTTTTAAAACAAGTAAACTCTATTATGGTTTTCCTATCTTCATTTTGGGGTATCAGGATCAGAATTTTGGACACAATATTACGACCTGTAGCTCCTCTTATAGCTTGGGAGATTGGCTAGTCATCGGTGTCGGAGCTGAGGAAAATGCGGCTGAGCAAATCAAGCATTATCAACAGTTCACCGTGAATATCCCTGATGAAAATCTCATGCTCGAGATGGAGCAGGCTGGTTTTATCAGTCATAGAGAGAAATTGAAACACCTGGGGCTAGACTACGAGATTTCTGAACGGACTCAGGCACCGATTTTAGAGGTTTGTCCAGTCGTGTTAGAATGTCAGGTAGATAGGATTGATGAGGAAGAGGGAATTTGTCATATTTTCGCTAAGATTGTTGAGCGATTTGTTGACCCAGAACTTTTGGATGAAAAGGGACATTTTAGAAATGACCGTTTTGCACCTACTTACTTTATGGGGATGGCCACCAGCGCGTTTATCGCTATTTAGATGACCGAGTAGACCCTATGGGGAGCTTCATTAAGAAAGCGAGGATGAAGGATGTCAAGAGCTGAATTACCAGAACGATTAGAAACCGAACGACTCGTCCTACGAGTTCGTACAGTGGCAGATGCTGAGGATATCCATACCTACGCTAGTCTCCCAGAGGTCGCCTATCCAGCAGGTTTTCCTCCAGTCAAGACCTTGGAAGATGAGATTTATTATCTGGAGCACATTCTTCCGAAGCGTAATCAAAAGGAAAATCTCCCAGCAGGCTACGGGATTGTCGTCAAAGGAACGGATAAGATCGTTGGCTCTGTTGATTTCAACCATCGCCATGAAGATGATGTGCTGGAAATCGGCTATACCTTACACCCAGACTATTGGGGGCGAGGCTATGTACCAGAAGCAGCGCTTGCCTTGATTGACTTAGCTTTTAAAGATTTGGGTCTCCACAAGATTGAACTGACTTGTTTTGGTTATAATGTCCAAAGTCAACGAGTCGCAGAAAAACTTGGATTTACCCTCGAAGCTCGTATCCGAGACCGCAAAGATGCCCAAAGGAATCGCTGTGATGATTTGAGATACGGCTTGCTGAAGAGCGAGTGGGAGGTGATTTGATGCATCTTTTCATCATTGGTGCTCCAGCATCAGGAAAAATGACCATTGGTCAAGAATTATCTCGACTGACGGATGCTACCCTATTTTATAACCATCAAGCCATTGATTTTGCACTAGAAATCTATCAGGACTATACAGAGGAAATGTGGGAATTTGTTCGTGGAATCACTTTTTCATTCCTTGGAGCAAGTGCAAGAAATCAGCGATCAGTAATTTTAACAGATGTAATTGATTTTTCAAATCAGTATCAGCTGATGTATTTAAAGCAAATTCAGAATTTGTTGGATGATTATCATCAAGAGATTCTTTTTGTTGAGTTGGAAACAAGTCTTGAAGAGTGCATACGTCGAAATCGAACGGAGAATCGATTAAAGCACAAACCCTTAAAACGGCATATTGAGGTATCTGAAAGAGAAATTTTAGAGACCGCTGAAACACTTCAATTAAATTCCCAATATCAACCGAATGAGTTGCACCACTACTTTAAAATAAATAATACGAATTTGTCTGCAGAAGAAGCTGCTAAGCAAATTCAAAATAAAATGAATACAATAGAGAAAGGACACACACATATCTAAACAACTTCATGAAGACGTTCTCAAGACTCAAGAAGTTCAAAAGTCGCAATCTTTTTCGTTCGTGATTCCTACCACCAAATGTAACTGGAAAACTCTACCTTAATCGCGCTTGGAGTACACCCTTCAAAGTAAACGAATCACAAAGAAACTGGGATTTCCCATTTAAGCCTGTATCCGAGGTCGTAAGAATATCCAATACAGCAGAGGTAGAGTTTGATTTATTGAAGAATGAGTTAGAGGAGAAAATAGATGGCTAAAAAGAAAAATAGAAAAAAGAATTAAACCGCCAGCAAAAGTTGGATATCAAAGTCGTTTCTGAAGAAGAGGTTGTCTGGACAGAACTACTGGCTAAAAAACCAACTTTTGTAGAACGTCGGACCATTCAAAATTTCGATGAACTACATACAACAGTGATGCAATATGCTGATGAACATGGAGAGTATCCAGATGTTCAGCTAATCAATTACCAACTGAAAAATAGGATTTTTGATTAGAATCAGGATCATGCTTTATTTAGAGAAGCTATGCATACTCCAAATACACAGAAGCGAAATGAACTGTTAAAACAAGTTTTAAAGATCAATCCAGATTATTTTGCTGCTGATTTTCACCCATTCTTATCAGAGGTTGAAGATTTTGATTTACCAACCTTTAGATTAGATTTAGGAGGCAAAGATTGAAATTAATGTATTATTTTAATACTGACAATAGATTGAAGAATCTTTTTGCTCAAACTTGGAAAATACTTATGTATGCGCTAACGTATTTTCCAATAATATCTCTAATTGTATTCTGTCTTACCGATTTTAAATTAGTTATAATTTTACAATTTGCCTTGATACTAATATATGTGTTTAACTATAAAAATCGATTTAATAAGTTTAGAGTTTTTCTTACTAAAAGTACTAAATCTTTAGCTTTTATGAACGCATGGGATGGAATATTTTGCGGAATCTTGACTTACATTCTTTATAACCTAAATCTAGTTGAATCAACTTTAATCAACTTATCTCAATATTTTTTTATTAATTATGGCATAAGTAAAAATCACATAAATAACTGGATTATCATTGTAATACTTTTAATATTACCATTTGTATTATCTGTTATAAAAACTGTAGGATCAATCAAGATATTTCAAAAAGTTAATAAAATAGATATCGTAAAGGGAAAGACACTGTGGAATGTATATGCCACGATGCTTATTATTTCGTTTTTATGGTATTATATCTATATTTATTACTTTATTTCTAAAGCTATTGATTTTCATTCCGATTTAATAACTGACATTTTTATATTTAATTCATTTATTGCGCTTTATTTAATATTCTGGTGGAGAATTCATAATCTAATTAGACATGGTGCAAAAGATACCAAAGAAGTAATAGCATCATGGCTAACTGGAACAATCTGTATATTGTTGTTAGCAATATTTAATCAAGTTGAAAATGAATTAATAAATGCTTTAACCTGGTTTTTGCCAATATTAATTCCTAGTCTAATTGGAGAAATAAATTCTCAATTTGATACAAAAAAATATAAGAAAAAACCAATAAGAACTGAGAAAATGGATAGACACCTCTATCGAACTCAACTATATAGTTTTCTTACTCTATTAATGTTGAGTATTATTCCAAAGTTAACCGAAATTATTTGGGGTTTAAAGATTAAGATGAAATTGGTCGAATTTATAACTCCCGCAGCTGATTGGATGTCTGAATTATTTGCCTCAACTATAATTATTTTCGTTTGTTTCATATTATCATTAGTTATTGGGAAGGCTATAATTTGGTTATTACAGTATTTCTATTTAAACACCCATAATGGATATTACGTGTATCGTGACAACATGCACAGTGTATTAATAAATCGTAGATATAAAAGAAATATTCATAAAAGGAGAAAAAATAATGTCTAATCAACTTTCACCTAAATACACTCCATCCTATGTTTAGGCTGGTCGTTACAAAAATGCCTTGATACGGATGTTTTCAAGCCGGCAGGAGATCAAAAGGCTAAGCCTTATTCAATCGTGATTCCCACCACCAAATGTAACTGGAAAAAACTCTACCTTAGTCACGCTTGGGGGATAACTTTCAAAGTAAACGAATCACAAAGAAACTGAGATTTCCCACTCAAGCCTGTAGCTGAGTCCCAAAGGATATCTAAGCCAGTTGAGTCGGGTCTATTGAAGAATGAGTTAGAGGAGAAAATAGATGGCTAAAAAGAAAAATAGAAAAAAAGAATTAAAACGCCAGCAAAAGTTGGATATCAAAATTATTTCTGAAGAAGAGGCTGCTTGGACAGAAATAATGGCTAAAAAACCAACTTTTGTAGAACGTCGACAAATTCAAAATTTCGATGAACTACATACAGCAGTGATGCAATATGCTGATGAACATGGAGAGTATCCAGATGTCCAGCTAATCAATTACCAACTAAAAAATAGGACTTTTGATTGGAATCAGGATCACGCTTTATTTAGAGAAGCTATGCATACTCCAAATACACAAAAGCGAAATAAACTGTTAAAGCAAGTTTTAAAGATCAATCCAGATTATTTTGCGGCTGATTTTCACTTATTCTTATCAGAAGTTAAAGATTTTGATTTACCAACCTTTAAAAAAGTACTGGATTTTGAAGTTCTAGTTTTAGAAAAATGGAAAATGAACGGATACAATAGTTGGAATTATTTTGAAGCTCGCCCTATCCTGTCTGCTCTGATGTTTCTGATTGAATATTATATGACAGAAAAATTTTACTTTAAGGCTTTGGACTTGGTTAACTTATACTTAAGTAAGCGACCAGAACGTTTTCCTCCTAATTTTGTCTTCTGTATGCTTTCCTTGTATCATATTACTGGTCAGGAATTAAAGGTTGAACGTTTCTATTGTGAAGAATTAAATAAAGGAAAGCGGGATGATACCATCCTTATTCATGCCATCATCTCTGCTTTTTCTCAAGGAAAAATTGAGGAAGCCAGTCAGCTATTTGCAAAATTAGTGGAAATCAATGATGAAGCTGTTGAATTCTTCATAGAGAAAGACTGGCAATTCAATATTTTAGACATTGAAGAACAAGAATGCTATTGTCCAAATTCAGTTGAATCGCTACAAGCTAGTTTGTATCCTCTGCTTGACTATTTACAAGAAAATATTATCTTAACAGAATTTTTAACAAAAGAAGCCAAGAAATTCCGTCGTAAACCAGTATTTTCGAATCATTCCAGTGTGTTAAGAAATCTATCCCAGGTTACAGACTGGTATTCCTTTATGAGCGAGGAAAAAATGAAGGGAATCCGGATGGATCTTGTTCGCATCTTTGTTGAAAATGGGATTCGTACATCTTCAGATTTCAAAAAATGGACTGAAAAAGAAGTTCTCGCTTTGAAGGGAATTGGTCCTGTAACCGTTAAAAAGCTGAAAGAAAACGGCATAAAGTTTAAGAAAGAGAAGTAATTGTTTATGGAAGGGGGGAGGTGAAATTGTCTTGAATGAAATTTCTAATTTCATCCTGTATACTACACCAAATGGCGACGTTCAGCTAGATATCCTTTTACAAGATGAAAATCTTTGGTTGACTCAAAAAGGTCTTGCAGAGCTCTTTGGAGTTGAACGAAGTGTCATTACAAAGCACTTAAAAAACATTTATGATAGTGGTGAGTTGGATAAGGTGTCAACTTGTGCAAAATTTGCACAGGTTCAACAAGAGGGAAATAGAACTGTCCGACGTGAACTTGAATATTACAATCTGGATGCTATCATTTCAGTTGGCTATCGCGTAAATTCCAGCAAGGCTACTCAATTTAGAATTTGGGCAACCAAGACCTTGAAAGAATTTATCATCAAAGGTTTTGTTTTGAATGATGAACGCTTGAAACAAGGACAGACAGTTTTCGGACAAGATTATTTCCGTGAACTTTTAGAACGAATTCGCTCTATTCGTTCTAGCGAGCGCCGAATCTATCAACAAATTACGGATATCTTTGCCGAATGTGCCATAGATTATGATCGAAACTCGGATATTACTAAAAACTTCTATGCTATGGTGCAAAATAAATTTCATTATGCAATTACTGGAAGTACGGCTGCAGAAATTATCTATCAGCAAGCTGATGCTAGTAAAGAAAAAATGGGATTAACTACTTGGAAACATGCACCTGATGGACGAGTGCTCAAATCAGATGTAACGGTAGCCAAAAATTATTTGCAAGAAAAAGAAATTCGACAACTAGAGCGAACTGTTACAGCCTATTTTGATTATATCGAGGGTTTAGTTGAGCGCCGTAATACGTTTACAATGCGAGGATTGGCAGATAGTATTGATCGCTTTCTATCCTTTAATGAATATGAAATCTTAGAAGGAAAAGGAAGCATTTCCAAGAAACAAGCAGACTCAAAAGCCATCCAAGAGTATGAAAAATTTAACCGAACTCAAAAAATTATATCGGACTTTGATAAACATATTCTGAAGATAATGAGAGAAAGTTAATGTAAAATTTTTATACAGTTTCTTTTTTACTAATAGAAGATACTGAAAAAATCAGATGTGCTGAATCAAGGCATATCTTCTACATACTAATTTTATTTAAAGATATTAACTAGAAAGGACACACACATGTCTAAAGAACTTTCACCTAAATACAATCCAGCCGAGGTTGAGGCTGGTCGTTACCAAAAATGGCTTGACGCTGATGTTTTCAAGCCTTCAGGAGATCAAAAGGCTAAGCCTTATTCAATCGTCATTCCGCCACCAAACGTAACTGGGAAACTTCACCTTGGTCACGCTTGGGATACGACTTTGCAAGATATCATCATCCGTCAAAAACGCATGCAAGGCTTTGATACCCTTTGGCTTCCAGGTATGGATCACGCTGGGATTGCCACTCAGGCTAAGGTTGAGGAGCGCTTGCGTGGAGAAGGCATTACACGTTATGACCTAGGTCGTAAAAAATTCCTCGACAAGGTCTGGAAATGGAAAGACGAATATGCCACTACTATCAAGGAACAATGGGGTAAGATGGGGCTCTCTGTAGACTACTCTCGTGAGCGTTTCACTCTTGACGAAGGTTTGTCAAAAGCTGTTCGTAAGGTCTTTGTGGACCTTTACAAGAAAGGGTGGATCTATCGTGGTGAATTCATCATCAACTGGGACCCAGCTGCACGCACAGCCCTTTCTGATATTGAAGTTATCCACAAGGATATCGAAGGTGCCTTCTACCACATGAACTACATGCTGGAAGACGGATCTCGCGCCCTTGAAGTTGCGACCACTCGTCCTGAGACCATGTTTGGGGACGTTGCGGTTGCGGTCAATCCAGAAGACCCACGCTACAAGGACTTGATCGGTAAAAACGTCGTCCTTCCAATCGCTAATAAATTGATCCCAATCGTTGGTGATGAGCACGCAGATCCTGAGTTTGGTACTGGTGTCGTGAAAATTACACCTGCCCACGATCCAAACGACTTCTTGGTTGGTCAACGTCACAACTTGCCACAAGTCAATGTTATGAACGACGACGGTACTATGAATGACTTAGCCTTCGAATTTGCAGGCATGGACCGTTTTGAAGCTCGTAAGGCAGTCGTTGCTAAGTTGGAAGAAATCGGTGCCCTCGTTAAAATTGAAAAACGTGTCCACAGTGTTGGTCACTCAGAGCGTACTGGTGTTGTGGTTGAACCACGCTTGTCTACTCAATGGTTCGTCAAGATGGACCATTTGGCTAAGAACGCCATTGCCAACCAAGACACAGAGGACAAGGTTGAATTCTACCCACCTCGTTTCAACGATACCTTCCTCCAATGGATGGAAAATGTCCACGACTGGGTAATCTCTCGTCAGCTCTGGTGGGGTCACCAAATCCCTGCTTGGTACAATGCTGAGGGTGAAATGTACGTTGGCGAAGAAGCTCCAGAAGGTGACGGATGGACTCAGGACGAAGACGTCTTGGATACTTGGTTCAGTTCTGCCCTTTGGCCATTCTCAACTATGGGCTGGCCTGATGTCGACTCAGCAGACTTCAAACGTTACTTCCCAACTTCAACCTTGGTAACAGGTTACGACATCATCTTCTTCTGGGTGTCTCGTATGATCTTCCAGTCATTGGAATTCACAGGCCGTCAACCATTCCAAAACGTGCTTATCCACGGTCTCATTCGTGACGAGCAAGGACGCAAGATGTCTAAGTCTCTCGGTAACGGGATTGACCCAATGGATGTCATCGAGAAATACGGTGCCGATGCCCTTCGTTGGTTCCTTTCAAACGGTTCTGCACCAGGTCAAGACGTCCGCTTCTCTTACGAGAAAATGGATGCCTCATGGAACTTCATTAACAAGATCTGGAACATCTCTCGCTACATCCTCATGAACAATGAAGGCTTGACCCTTGAGCAAGCAACTGCCAATGTGGAAAAAGTTGACAACAAGGAAGCTGGAAATGTCACAGATCGCTGGATTCTCCACAACCTCAATGAAACCATCGGAAAAGCAACTGCCAACTTTGACAAGTTTGAGTTTGGTGTGGCTGGACACATCCTCTACAACTTCATCTGGGATGAGTTTGCGGACTGGTATGTTGAGTTGACCAAGGAAGTCCTTTATAGTGACAACGAAGAAGAGAAAGTCATCACGCGTTCTGTTCTCCTTTATACTTTGGATAAGATTCTTCGTCTCCTTCACCCGATCATGCCATTCGTGACAGAGGAAATCTTTGGACAAATCTCAGAAGGCTCTATCGTGACAGCTGCATACCCAACTGTTAATCTAGCCTTTGAAGACCTTGCGGCTCACACTGGTGTGGAAAGTCTCAAAGACTTGATCCGTGCCGTTCGTAATGCGCGTGCGGAAGTAAACGTAGCACCAAGTAAGCCAATCACAATCCTTGTTAAGACTAGCGATAGTGACTTGGAAGCCTTCTTTAACAGCAATGTCAACTACATCAAACGTTTCACAAATCCAGAACACTTGGAAATTGCATCAAACATCCCTGCACCTGAACTCGCAATGTCAAGCGTCATCACAGGAGCAGAAATCTACTTGCCACTGGCAGACCTCCTCAATGTCGAAGAAGAACTGGCTCGTCTCGACAAGGAACTGGCTAAATGGCAAAAAGAACTAGATATGGTGGGCAAGAAACTCTCTAACGAACGCTTCGTCGCCAATGCTAAACCAGAAGTCGTCCAAAAAGAACGCGACAAACAAGCCGACTACCAAGCCAAATACGACGCGACAGTTGCACGTATTGATGATATGAAGAAGTTGGTGAAGTAGTGTGAAGTGAGATATACTTGGAAGATGATTTACACCTCACACCTGCTTTTTTATGTAGTTTGTGTTAAACTGATAGTACTGCCTCCATGGTGAAAGGAGAATATATATGAAACTAACAATAGAAAATATAGGTAATGTAAAGAATGCAGAAATTGAAATAAATGGAATTTCAGTTATTGCAGGTCAAAATGGCACTGGAAAAAGTACAATAAGTCGTTCTTTATTTTCAATATTTAGTGCCAATTATGATGTTATAAAAAAAATTTCTAACGATCGAACTAAAGCAATTAATGATTTTTTAGAAGACTATCTCTCTGATATCGAAATGAATCGTAAAAATAATTCTGAAATAGGGATTGCTAGAAGAATCGTTCCGAGTTTCCTTTATACAGAATTGACAAAAATCATTTCAAAAAATTTATTGATATTTCTTGATAAAAATTATAGTGAACATAATAATGAATCCCTTAAGAAGAGTATCATTGAATCAATTAATGAATTCAATAAACGAAATTCAAAATACTTTGTATTAAATATTAAGGATTTGGACCTAAATGTTTTATCTGAAAATATAAAAGAAATTCTATCTCAGTCAGACCAATCTATCTTTAACCAAATTTTAACTGCTCATTTAACTGATGAATTTCATAATCAAATAAATAATATATACGACCCATTGACAGGACTAATTTCTTTAAGAATAAAAGATGAACAAATAAATGTTGAAGTTAACAAAAATAGAGCTACTGCAGATAAATTGATAAATTTTAAAACAGATGTAGTATACATAGATGATGCTGCTGCAATAGTTGAAAATTTATTTTCAACTAAATTTTTAAATAAATTTTCAACTAAATTTTTAAATGAATTTTTAAATAAAATTGATTTAAAATTGGATCATAATGCTCATTTAATGGAGCAGCTTAGAGATGAAAGAAACAACACTTACACATTACGAGCTAAGATAACTGACAGATTAAATTTGGTGTTTAATGAAATAAATCATATATTGAAGACTGATATTGTTAATAGTTCAGAAGATGAGGAAGATGAAAAAAAACTTAATATAATCAATTATTCTTCAGGTATGAAAACGTTCTATTTAATTAAATCTCTTTTAGAAAATGGTGTGATTAGAGAAAATGGGACACTCATTTTAGATGAACCAGAAGTCCATTTACATCCAGAATGGCAATTGAAATTTGCTGAAATTATAGTATTACTTCAGAAAGAATTTGGATTACATATCTTAATCAATTCCCATAGTCCTTATTTAGTTGAAGCGATTGATATATTTAGCAAAAAAAATGATACAAATGATTCTGTTAAGTATTATCTTGCTAATAGTTCTATTGAAGATGTTACTGACTCGATTGATAAGATTTATGAGCAAATGTATGTTCCTTTAAATCGCCTTGAGGAGCTAGCGGAGGATTTTGATGGTGAGTAAAATAATTTTCTCTATATTACATGATTTTAATATTAGATTTTCTGAATGTCGTAGCGATATTAAAACCTGCTCATATGATTCTGATTCTAACTATAATTTGGTAAACTCTAAATATACTTGTTATAATTTTGATAAGATTTCAGAAATTATTTTTAAAAAACATAGCTTTGATAAATGGCAATCTGTAGATACAATTCTGCCTCTTCTTCCTGTAGATGCTGATAGTAAATTATATTTAATAGAGTTTAAGAATTCAAAAAATATTCCATATGCTAACGTTAGAGCTAAAATATTATCGAGTTTGTTCCTACTAGAAAATTTTTATGGATTGCAAAAAACTGATTATAAAAAAATAGTGACAGTTACTGTAGTTAAATCACAAAAAGGTAAAAGACATTTAAATGAAATTAGACAACATCAGGCAAAAATAAGTGGTAAGTCACCTTATAAAGTTGAAAATTTTAGGGCTTTAGAAGATTTTTATGGAATTGAATCTTTTAAATATCCCCCTGAAAAATTTATAGAATTTATAGAGAATAATAATTTAGTCAGTTAAAATTAAAATACTAAAATTTTATAGCTTTGATTAAAAACCAGCTCACTACACAACAACCCCTCTAAGTTCGAACCGCTCTGAGAAGTACAACATTGCAGTTTCTTCTCAGGTGTTGGGGGATTTGAACAAACCAACGAGTTCAGAGTGGTGTATCCTATGAGTTTGATAAGTATGCAAGCTAGAATTATTCATTTAATCAAACCATTCATCCAAAAGGCATTACAAATGAGTGCATGGGATGTTGAGTATAACTCTTTTATTACTTCTTCATAGAACTTATTATGAATGTTTTTTATAGTTCACCCCAATTTCACCATTTACCGATGACACAGAAAAACAATTGAAAGGATATTTCTATGCAACCAACTTACAACATTGACAACCCAAACTTGTCTTATGAAGCTAAGCGTGACTTATGGCGGATAGGTTTTGGTCTGCAGAAAGTTGACAATCTAGTGCCATCAGCGTATATGGAATCTTTGGCTGAGAAACAGTCCCGGGGTGAACTGACTTACGAGCAGGTTTATGAGGATGCAACGGCTTATCACCATACTATTGATGCAAGTACGGAAGAGGCAGACTTGGTTTCTCTACGTATTGTAGAACTATTGTCTCGAAGAGGCTTTAGCTTTAGTCCTGCGACCTTACTTGCTATTCATAAGGAGTTGTTTCAAGATATATTTGAACCCTCTATTCCGGTGGGGCAATTTCGTCAGACCAATATCACAAAGAATGAACCTGTTTTGAATGGTGAAAGTGTTGTGTACTCTGATTACTCCATGATTCAAATGACCTTGGATTATGATTTTAATCAGGAAAAACAAGTTGCATATGCGACACTAACTCAGGCGGATGTGGTTAAACAAATCCAGCATTTTATTTCAGGAATCTGGCAGATTCATCCATTTCGCGAAGGAAACACTCGGACAGTAACGGTCTTTTTGATTCAGTATCTTCGTGAGTTTGGTTTTGATATTGATAATACACCATTTCAGCAACATGCCAAGTATTTTCGTGATGCCTTGGTATTAGATAATGCAAAGATTTTACAGCGACGTCCTGAGTTTTTAACAGCTTTTTTTGAAAATCTCTTGCTCGGTGGTCAAAATGATTTGTCTTCAGAAAAAATGTATCTAGATTTAGACCTCGATTTTTCATAATCCTAATACTGAGTAAACATTGAATTTTAGGAAAAAATGAAGTAAATATTCTCACAAGAAAACGTATATCATCAAAGTTTTAGGTCACTTGATAATATGCGTTTTTTGAATTTTATAGACTGCTCGTTTAAACTCTATTTACCTCGTACATTCCGGAGCGAGACGGAATATTAGCCACATACAAAATGAGTACTATTAGGATTTTATTTTCGTGTACAATTTCAGCTATTCTTGTTATAATCAGCCTATAGGAATCAAGGAGGTGATTGTTATGGCTGTTTTTGTGTCTTTGGATGGAATTGTGGTAGAAGTACTTGATGTCTTTTCTTCTTTTAATGGGGATAGTGAGTTTTTCTTGTGTAAACATCTTAAAGACAAGAGTCAGTTTGTGATGGAACGCTCTCAGTTCGAGGAGATGTTCCAACTTCAAAGTAGTCGCTTGACGACGCAAGAAAAATTACAATTGTTTACCTCCGTGTTTGCTGGCCGTTATGATGTTTATGCTAAGAGTTTCATCAATGATCAAGGGAAAATTCAGTATTTTCCGTCCTATGATTATGGTTGGAAGCAGTTGCCACCTGAAAAACGGAGTTTCCAGACATTGACGGATTCCGTTTTGAAATCTCATTTTCGTGGGGAGACAGCTATCGGTATCTTTCCTATGCACTTAGATGATAGCTGTTATTTTTTGGTACTTGATTTGGATGAAGGAGATTGGAAAGAAGCTGGTTTAACCATTCGAAGAATAGCCAGGGAACGCCAGATGGAAGCCCATTTAGAGATTTCTCGTTCGGGTCACGGACTCCATATTTGGTTCTTCTTTGAGGAAGCGATTCCGAGTCGAGAGGCTCGCTTGTTTGGAAAGAAACTGTTAGAACTGGCAATGCAGGAAAGTATGCAACTGTCCTTTGATTCTTTTGATCGCATGTTTCCAAATCAGGATGTTCTTCCTAAAGGTGGATTTGGTAATTTGATTGCCCTTCCTTTTCAAGGAGAAGCTTATCATCAAGGGCGAACGGTCTTTGTGGATGAACATTTTCAGCCTTATGAAGACCAATGGAGGTATCTACAAGAAATTCAGAGGGTTTCAACTGCTAAAGTGGCACTGTTAATCCAAGAGGAGTTAGGTAAGGAAGAATTGGATAAGGAGTTGAAGGTCGTCTTATCCAATATGATCCAACTTGAAAAATCGTCTGTGACACCCAAGACACTGTTTTTCTTGAAAAATATGGCTTCATTTTCTAATCCCGAATTTTATTTAAAGCAGGCTATGCGACAGCCAACCTATCAAATTCCTGAGCGAATGTATTTATTTGGAGAATCCGATCATTATTTATGGCTGCCAAGAGGCTTGCTGTATCCATTGCAAGATAAATTTAAGCAGGTATCTGTGGAAGATAGGAGAAAGGTACAAAGGTCTATTAGAGTGGAATTTAAGGGAGAACTCACTTTTGAGCAAGAGTTAGCCCTGTCAGATATGATTTCCAAAGAAAATGGTTTACTCCATGCGGAGACTGGTTTTGGGAAGACCGTTTTAGGTGCTGCTCTCATCTCTGAACGGAAGACAAAAACAATTATTCTAGTTCATAATAAGCAACTCTTAGACCAATGGCTGGATCGTTTAAACCGTTTTCTGACTTTCGAAGAGGCAGAAGCTACCCGTTATACACCATCAGGTCGTGAAAAGGTAATCGGCTATGTTGGGCAGTACGGTGGGACTAAGAAATGGCTGAGTAAACTGGTTGATGTTGTTATGATTCAATCTCTATTTAAGTTGGAAAATAGTCAAAGTCTTTTGGATGAGTATGAGATGATGATTGTGGATGAGTGTCATCATGTCTCTGCCTTGATGTTTGAAAAAGTTGTTGCTCAGTTTAGAGGGAAGTATCTTTACGGTTTGACGGCTACGTCTGAGCGTAAGAATGGTCATGAGCCTATTGTTTTTCAGAGAATTGGTGAGATACTCCATACTGCTGATAAGAGGGAAACGGATTTTAAACGGCAAGTGCAATTAAGATTCACTTCTTTTGGTCATTTGGAGATTGAAAAGACCAAAGCAAGTAATTTTATACAGCTTAGTGATTGGATTGCTACTGACTCAGTGAGGAATCAGTTGATTCTCAAGGATATTCTAGACCAAGTGGCAGAAGGGCGGAATATCTTGGTTCTAGTCAATCGAATTCAACAGATAGATGTCTTTGAAAAGTTATTGAAAGAGAAAGAGGTTGATGACTGTTATATTATTAGCGGAAAAACCAAAGTCCGAGATAGAACAAGTTTAATGGAGACGTTAGAACAGTTAGATAAAGGGTTTGTTTTATTGTCTACTGGAAAATACATTGGCGAAGGTTTTGACTTGCCTCAGCTAGACACGCTTATATTGGCAGCACCCTTTTCTTGGAAAAATAATTTAATTCAGTATGCAGGTCGGATTCATAGAAACTACAAGGATAAGTCTTTGGTACGGATTTTCGATTATGTGGATATTCATGTTCCTTATTTAGAAAAGATGTTTCAGAAACGACAAGTAGCTTATCGAAAGATGGATTATCGTGCCATCGAGGGTGAGGAGAAACAATTCGTTTATGTTGATAGTAGATATGAGAAGGTGTTGAGAGAGGACTTAGCAGGGGAAAGACAGGAATGTATGCTTATTTTACCTTATGTGCACCAGACAAAACTGATGAAATTTCTAAAAGAATTTAGGATTAGTCAAATTGAGATATGTATACCAGAGACGGTTGCAAATAAAGCATGGCTAGACCAGTTGAAGAGCCAGAAAATTAAAGTGTCTTTTACTCAATCAAAAATAGTCACGCCTATTCTTTTGGTAAACAAGACCATTGTTTGGTATGGTGCAATGCCATTATTAGGGAAGGTAGATGAAGTGACCATATTACGTTTGGAATCAGCTAGTATAGTTTCTGAACTAGTGGCAGGTTTACGATAGAGAAAATTTTTAAAAATTTCTATGTATGATTTTCATTTCTTTAGTGAGAGTGATGACATTTTCACATTCGAATCACACAAAATAAAAAAATTTCTACAAGTACTTGACAAATAGATTGAAATATCTTAAAATGAAAATGGTTACAGAGTTATTAATTATTTAAGCTTCATGTCACCATTAAAAATTGAAATAAAAGGATGTTATCACTAATACAAGTGAGCAGGAACCTATTTAATCACATCGGAAGAAGTTTCTTGATGTTTTTAAGTAGGTTCTTTTTATTTTAAAAGGGAAATTTTATGATCATAAAACGAATACTAAACCACAATGCTGTAATTGCGCAAAGTAAAAAAGATATCGATATTCTTCTTTTTGGAAGGGGAATAGCTTTTGGAAGAAAAATTGGAGATAAAGTAAATCCAATTGATATTGAGAAAAGTTTTTTTCTCAAAAATAGAGATAATATGACCCGTTTTACAGAGATGTTTATTAACGTTCCTTTGGAGTTGGTGTACATCACCGAAAAAATAATTAATCTAGGTAAAATAACATTGGGTAATAATTTTGATGAGATTATCTATATAAATCTAACGGATCATATTTCTTCGAGTATAGAACGTTATAAAGAAGGAGTTATTATTTCGAATCCCCTACGTTGGGAAATCTCGAAATATTATAAAGAAGAATTTGAGCTTGGGAAAAGGGCTTTACAAATAATAAAAAAAGAGTTAGGTATTGAACTTCCAATTGACGAAGCTGCATTCATAGCGCTACATTTTGTTAATGCTAATTTAGAAAATAATTTTCAAGAGTCGTATAAAATCACTGAAATAATTATGGGAATTGAGAAAATCATTCAAGATTTCTATTGTACTGAGTTTAACCAAGATTCTATTGATTATTATAGATTCATAACTCATATAAAATTATTTGCCCATCGCTTGGTTGAAAATACAACTTATTGTGACGATGATGATGAAGACTTGTTAGCATTAATGAAAAATAAATATCCTAGAGAATATGAATGTGGTGAACAGGTGGCAATGTTTATACAAACTGAGTACAATTATTTGCTGACTTCTAGTGAATTAGTTTATTTGATGGCTCATATTCGTCGTTTAACAAAAAATTTAGATTAATAGAATAGGAGAATACCATGAGTTATAAAGATACAGTACAAAAAATCCTCGATGTAATTGGAGGCGAAAAAAATGTCAATAGAGTTACCCATTGTGTAACACGTTTAAGATTAGAATTAAAAGATGAAAATTTAGTCAATGATGATGATGTGAAGAAGATACCAGGTGTAATAGGTATTATGAAAAAGAATGGGCAATATCAAATTATACTTGGTAATGATGTAGCCAATTATTATAAAGAATTCATTAAACTTGGCAATTTTGAAACAGATTCAGTTGATCAAGGGCACAAAGGGAATATTTTAGAAAGAATCATTGAATATATCGCTGGTTCCATGACTCCAATCATTCCAGCAATGTTAGGGGGAGGTATGTTGAAAGTCTTGGTAATCATTTTACCAATGCTTGGTATATTGCAATCAGATTCTCAAACTATTGCTTTTTTGACATTTTTTGGGGATGCTCCATATTATTTCTTACCGCTGTTATTAGCTTATTCTGCATCACAAAAATTAAAAGTAACATCTACATTAGCTATGTCTGTAGCAGGTGTACTTCTCCATCCAAATTTTGTTCAAATGGTGCAATCAGGGAATCCTCTTAGTTTATTTGGTGCACCTGTGACACCAGCTAGTTATGGTTCATCAGTCATTCCAATTCTTATTATGGTTTGGTTGATGAAATATATTGAAAAAATGATTGCTAAATTAACACCAGCTGTTACTAAGAGTTTTTTGCAACCTACGCTAGTATTACTAGTATCAAGCTTTATTGCCTTAGTTGTAGTCGGACCTATTGGAGTAATTGTTGGTCAAGGATTATCAAATCTAGTTGGGCAAATGTATGGTGTAGCTGGATGGCTTACATTAGCTATTCTTGGTGCTATTATGCCATTTATTGTTATGACTGGAATGCATTGGGCTTTTGCACCTATTTTTTTGGCGGCCTCTATTGCTACTCCAGACGTATTAATTCTTCCAGCAATGTTAGGGTCAAACTTAGCTCAAGGGGCTGCTTCGATGGCTGTTGCATTAAAGAGTAAAAATAATAATACAAAACAAATTGCTTTTGCAGCAGGTTTCTCAGCCTTACTTGCAGGAATTACCGAACCTGCATTATATGGTGTAACTTTAAAATATAAAAAACCACTTTATGCAGCTATGATTGGTGGTGGATTAGCGGGATTATTTGCAGGTCTTACGAGTGTTAAAGCCTATCTATTTGCTGTCCCATCTTTGATAG
Organism: Streptococcus sp. 3613; assembly: GCF_013277375.1. Taxonomy (NCBI): domain Bacteria; kingdom Bacillati; phylum Bacillota; class Bacilli; order Lactobacillales; family Streptococcaceae; genus Streptococcus; species Streptococcus sp. 3613. The sequence goes on along the minus strand of NZ_VMMV01000044.1, from coordinate 19,839 downwards.
CGTTGCCTCAATTTATTTATTCTGATGTACCATCAAATATTGTAAATGCTTTAATTGTGGTGGTCATTTCGGTTGTTATTACCTTTGTCTTGGCTTATATATTTGGAATCGATGAAGAAGAGAGTTCTAGCCATTTAGAAGTTGAGGCTAGAGTTTCAAATAAAAAAATGGTATTTTCTCCTATATCAGGAGAAATCATTCCGTTAAGTGATGTCCAGGATAAAACATTTTCAGATAAACTTATTGGAGACGGAGTAGCGATTATCCCAAATGAGGGTAAGGTTTATGCACCATTCGATGGGGAAATTACAAATATTTTTCCGACTAAGCACGCAATTGGATTGAAGAGTGATGAAGGTGTTGAGTTGCTAATTCATATTGGATTAGATACTGTTGAGTTAAAAGGTCAAGGCTTTATTAGTCATGTAGAAGAAGGAGATAGAGTTTTTAAAAATCAGTTGATTTTTGAAATGGACTTAAATTTAATCAAGACTAAAGGCTACGAAACAGTTACACCAGTGATTGTAACGAATACCAATGATTTTCTAGATGTATTAGTATTACCTAATAATCAGACAATCGAGCATTCTAAGGAATTACTGGTAATATTATAATGGAGGAAAGTTATGACCATTTTTCCAGATGATTTTCTTTGGGGTGGAGCGGTTGCAGCTAATCAAGTAGAGGGAGCATATAATGAAGATGGTAAGGGCTTATCAGTTCAGGATGTGTTACCCAAAGGTGGATTAGGAGAAGCAACAGAAAATCCTACAGAAGATAACTTAAAACTGTTAGGTATTGATTTTTATCATAAATATAAGGAAGATATATCCTTGTTTTCTGAAATGGGCTTTAATGTTTTTCGTACTTCTATTGCATGGAGTAGAATTTTTCCAAAAGGAGATGAAGAAGAACCTAACGAAGCTGGTTTGAAATATTATGATGAATTGTTTGATGAACTACATGCTCACGGGATAGAGCCACTTGTAACTCTTTCACACTATGAGACTCCATTATATTTAGCAAGAAAATATCATGGATGGGTTGATAGGAGAATGATTCATTTTTATGAAAAATTTGCTCGAACAGTTTTAGAAAGGTATAAAGATAAAGTTAAATATTGGCTTACATTTAACGAAGTAAACTCTGTTTTGGAATTACCGTTTACTAGTGGAGGAATAGATATACCTAAGGAGAATCTTTCGAAACAAGAATTATATCAAGCTATACATCATGAATTAGTCGCCTCGAGTTTGGTTACAAAAATTGCTCGTGAGATTCATTCAGAGTTTAAGGTGGGGTGTATGGTATTAGCTATGCCAGCTTATCCAATGACTCCAAATCCAAAAGATGTATGGGTGACTCATGAGTATGAGAATCTAAATTATCTATTTTCAGATGTGCATGTTAGAGGTTATTATCCGAATTATGCAAAAAGATATTTTAAGGAACATGACATTAACATAGAGTTTGCAGCTGAAGATGCAGAGTTATTAAAAAATTATACTGTAGATTTTTTATCCTTTAGCTATTACATGAGTGTGACTCAATCTGCTCTTCCAACACAGTATAATTCAGGAGAAGGGAATATTATTGGTGGTTTAGTAAATCCTTATTTAGAGTCTTCAGAGTGGGGATGGCAAATTGATCCAATTGGACTACGTATAATTTTAAATAGATATTATGACCGTTATCAAATTCCATTATTTATAGTGGAAAACGGATTAGGTGCTAAAGATCAACTAATAAAAGATGAATTTAATAACTTAACAGTCCAAGATGATTATAGAATTCAGTATATGAAAGAACATTTATTGCAAGTAGCTGAAGCTCTACAAGATGGTGTGGAAATTATGGGCTATACGTCTTGGGGATGTATTGACTGCGTTTCTATGTCCACTGCACAGCTTTCTAAGAGGTACGGTCTCATTTATGTTGATCGAAATGATGATGGAAATGGCACATTCAATCGATATAAGAAAATGTCCTTTACTTGGTATAAAGGAGTGATTGAATCAAATGGAGAATCCTTATTTAAATAGTTTGTTTATTGATGATTAGATATTATCACGGTTAAGGCAACATCTCATTGAATATGAAATAAAGAGGTTTGGAAGACATCAAATTCTAAACCTCTTTATTTTATAGGGGGATTAATTAATTTAATTTTGTTACAGAGAGCCGATTATAAATAGTTAACTTAGGATAGATTGGTTATATATAGTAGACTGAATCTAAAATAGTACGAAACAATTGCTAAAACGTTTATAGAAATTAATTTTACTTTCCCAATCGATTTGTTTTCATCTTATTTCAATCCGCTATAAAGTTAGATAAGAATAAGCTAACAAGCAGAAGTAAGATAGGTCTTGCAAGAATGGTAAAAATCTGATAAACTAAGTAGTAATTGAATAGGAATCTGAAAGACTAGTAGCCCAAGGGAAGTATATCAGGGAGGAGAGCCGTGACTGCAAGCTCTCTATATGAAAGCTGGGTGAATTCACTTGCGCATGGATTTAGAAATGAAGGTCTGACTTGTCAGATGAAAACGGATGGTACCGCGTGTCAACGCTCCGAGTGGAGTTTTTGGCATGTGGTTTTCTTTTTATCTACGAGAGACTGATGGAGGAAATATGTCAACTATTGAAGAACAATTAAAAGCGCTTCGCGAAGAAACGCTGGCTAGCTTGAAGCAGATTACTGCTGGAAATGAAAAAGAGATGCAAGATTTGCGTGTCTCTGTCCTTGGTAAAAAGGGTTCGCTCACTGAAATCCTCAAAGGGATGAAAGATGTTTCTGCTGAGATGCGTCCAATCATTGGGAAACACGTCAATGAAGCTCGTGATGTCTTGACAGCTGCTTTTGAAGAAACAGCTAAGCTCTTGGAAGAAAAGAAAGTCGCGGCTCAACTGGCTAGCGAGAGTATCGATGTGACGCTTCCAGGTCGTCCAGTTGCGACTGGTCACCGTCACGTTTTGACACAAACCAGTGAAGAAATCGAAGATATCTTCATCGGTATGGGTTATCAAGTCGTGGATGGTTTTGAAGTGGAGCAAGACTACTATAACTTTGAACGTATGAACCTTCCAAAAGACCACCCAGCTCGTGATATGCAGGATACTTTCTATATCACTGAAGAAATCTTGCTCCGTACCCACACGTCTCCAGTTCAGGCGCGTGCTATGGATGCCCATGATTTTTCTAAAGGTCCTTTGAAGATGATCTCGCCAGGGCGTGTCTTCCGTCGCGATACGGACGATGCGACCCACAGTCATCAATTCCACCAAATTGAAGGCTTGGTTGTTGGGAAAAATATCTCTATGGCAGACCTTCAAGGAACCCTTCAGTTGATTGTCCAAAAAATGTTTGGTGAAGAGCGTCAAATTCGTTTGCGTCCATCTTACTTTCCATTCACAGAGCCATCTGTTGAGGTGGATGTTTCTTGCTTCAAATGTGGTGGAGAAGGCTGTAACGTATGTAAGAAAACAGGTTGGATCGAAATTATGGGGGCCGGTATGGTTCACCCACGTGTCCTTGAAATGAGTGGTATCGATGCGACTGTATACTCTGGCTTTGCCTTTGGTCTTGGACAAGAGCGTGTAGCTATGCTCCGTTATGGAATCAACGATATCCGTGGATTCTACCAAGGAGATGTCCGCTTCTCAGAACAGTTTAAATAATGATTAGAAAAGTAGAAATGGTAGATGTTGAGGTGTTGGCTAAAATTGCCAAACAAACCTTTCGTGAAACATTTGCTCATGATAATACGGAAGAGCAGTTACAGGAATACTTTGAAGAGGCTTATAGTCTGAGAGTTTTATCAACTGAGTTGGAAAATCCTGACTCCGAAACCTATTTCATTATGCATGAAGAGGAGATAGCTGGTTTTCTCAAAGTCAACTGGGGAAGTGCTCAAACTGAGAGAGAATTAGAGGACGCTTTTGAAATTCAACGCCTCTATGTGCTACAAAAATTCCAAGGATTTGGATTCGGTAAGCAACTGTTTGAATTTGCTCTTGAACTTGCTACAAAAAATAGTTTTTCTTGGGCTTGGTTAGGTGTTTGGGAGCATAATACAAAAGCTCAAGCGTTTTATAATCGATATGGTTTTGAAAAATTTAGCCAACATCATTTTATGGTTGGTCAAAAAGTAGATACGGATTGGTTACTGCGAAAGAAATTAAGGTAAGAAGAGGATTCTTCTATTGAAATGATAGGAAAGGAAAAGAACCAGTGTGGCAATGGTCATTCTGGAGAACTAAATTATGCTTGTATCTTATAAATGGTTAAAAGAATTGGTGGACATTGATGTGCCATCACAGGAGTTGGCTGAAAAAATGTCAACCACAGGGATCGAGGTAGAAGGTGTCGAATCACCGGCTGCTGGTCTCTCAAAAATTGTCGTCGGTGAGGTCTTGTCCTGCGAAGATGTGCCAGAAACTCACCTTCATGTTTGTCAGGTTAACGTTGGCGAAGAAGAAGCCCGTCAAATCGTCTGTGGTGCCCCAAATGTGCGTGCTGGTATCAAGGTTATGGTGGCTCTTCCAGGAGCTCGCATCGCTGACAACTACAAAATCAAAAAAGGAAAAATCCGTGGTTTAGAGTCACTTGGAATGATCTGTTCGCTTGGCGAATTGGGAATTTCTGACTCAGTTGTGCCTAAGGAATTCGCAGATGGCATCCAAATTTTGCCAGAAAATGCCGTTCCAGGTGAGGAAGTCTTCTCATACCTAGACTTGGATGATGAAATCATCGAACTGTCTATCACACCAAACCGTGCAGATGCCCTTTCTATGCGTGGAGTGGCTCACGAAGTGGCAGCTATCTATGACAAGGCAGTCAACTTTAAAGAATTTACTCTTTCAGAAACTGACCAAGCTGCAGCAGATGTTCTTTCTGTGGGCATTGATACAGACAAGGCGCCTTACTATGCAGCTCGTATCTTGGATAATGTGACGATTGCACCAAGTCCACAATGGTTGCAAAACCTTCTCATGAACGAAGGAATCCGTCCTATTAACAACGTAGTGGACGTGACAAACTACATCCTGCTCTACTTTGGTCAACCTATGCATGCCTTTGACTTGGATACCTTTGAAGGGACTGACATCCGTGTGCGTGAAGCGCGTGCTGGTGAAAAATTAGTGACTTTAGATGGTGAAGAACGTGACTTAGAGGTGAATGACTTAGTTATCACTGTCGCAGACAAACCAGTAGCCCTTGCAGGTGTCATGGGCGGTCAAGCAACAGAAATTTCTGAGAAATCTAGTCGTGTCGTCCTTGAAGCTGCAGTCTTCAACGGAAAATCTATCCGCAAGACTAGTGGTCGTCTTAACCTTCGTTCTGAGTCATCTTCTCGCTTTGAAAAAGGTATCAATGTGGCAACTGTTAACGAAGCCCTTGATGCGGCGGCTAGCATGATTGCAGAACTTGCAGGTGCGACGGTGCGTAAAGGTATCGTTTCAGCGGGTGAACTTGATACCTCTGATGTGGAAGTTTCTTCTACCCTTGCTGACGTCAACCGTGTCCTCGGAACTGAGCTTTCATACGCTGATGTAGAAGATGTCTTCCGTCGTCTTGGCTTTGGTCTTTCTGGAAATGCAGACAGCTTTACAGTCAGCGTCCCACGTCGTCGCTGGGATATCACTATCGAGGCAGACCTCTTTGAAGAAATCGCTCGTATCTATGGCTATGATCGCTTGCCAACCAGCCTTCCAAAAGACGATGGTACAGCTGGTGAATTGACTGCAACTCAAAAACTTCGCCGTCAAGTTCGTACCATTGCTGAAGGAGCAGGTTTGACAGAAATCATCACCTATGCTCTAACAATTCCTGAAAAAGCAGTTGAGTTTACGGCTCAACCAAGTAACCTTACTGAACTCATGTGGCCAATGACAGTGGACCGTTCTGTCCTCCGTCAAAATATGATTTCTGGTATCCTAGATACAGTTGCTTACAACGTGGCTCGTAAGAACAAAAACTTGGCTCTTTACGAGATTGGAAAAGTCTTTGAACAGATAGGCAATCCAAAAGAAGAACTTCCAAATGAGATCAACAGCTTTGCTTTTGCCTTGACAGGCTTAGTTGCTGAAAAAGATTTCCAAACAGCAGCAGTTCCAGTTGATTTCTTCTATGCTAAGGGAATCCTTGAAGCCCTATTTACTCGTTTGGGACTCCAAGTAACCTATATAGCAACATCTGAAATCGCTAGCCTTCATCCAGGTCGTACAGCCGTGATTTCACTCGGTGACCAAGTTCTTGGTTTCCTTGGCCAAGTGCATCCAGTCACTGCCAAGGCTTACGATATTCCAGAAACGTATGTAGCTGAGCTTAACCTTTCAGCCATCGAAGGGGCGCTCCAACCTGCTGTTCCATTTGTGGAAATCACGAAATTCCCAGCAGTCAGCCGTGACGTTGCCCTTCTCCTCAAGGCAGAAGTAACTCACCAAGAAGTTGTAGATGCTATCCAAGCTGCCGGCGTGAAACGTTTGACAGATATCAAACTCTTTGACGTCTTCTCAGGTGAGAAATTGGGACTTGGTATGAAGTCCATGGCTTATAGCTTGACCTTCCAAAATCCAGAAGATAGCTTAACGGACGAAGAAGTCGCACGATATATGGAAAAAATCCAAGCGTCGCTCGAAGAAAAAGTGAATGCAGAAGTGCGTTAAACGATAGTAGGATATAAATTCCCCCTCTAGTTTATGAACACTAGAGGGGTGATTTTATATAAAATAATTAAAATGTGATTTCTGTAAAAATACATCTATGATCAGAGTTTTGAAAACTTACAATGTCTAAATCTTTAACATAGTAGTGGTTTTTAGGCAATAAAATATGATCTATCGTTGCATTAAAAAGTTTTGGACTTTGGCTATTCCAAGTTCCTCTTTCAAAAGGTGGCAGTGCATTTAATGCGTCCCTATGAGAGCTTATTTTTGCAAGTGCTCCATGACGCATAGTTGCATTAAAATCACCTGCAATAATAGCCTTTGGATATTTTGAAGCCAATTGATTATGAATGATGTTTAAGTCTTGCTTCCAGATTTCCATTAAACCTGGCAGAGGAGGAGCAGTATGCAAAGCAATGATATCTGGTATATCTTGTTTTCTCGAATGTAATACAATTGTCCCGAACCGTGTTGTATGAAAAGTTTCAGCTTTTGTATAGAAATCGTAACTTTTCTTGACAATCACAGTCACAGGAGCTATTCCACTGTCAGTAGGTGGAGAAGTAAAAATATCATAGTTGGCCATAGAAAGTCCAACTTGATGAAACAATAGTTTGATTCTCTGGTTTTCTTGCTTACCTCTGATATTGGTAGCTAGTTCAGGGAATATAGCCATATCGGCATCAAAATGGCTAAAAATTCGCTCAATATGTTGTGCTTCTATTTGATTAGCGACGTTCCAAGTTACTAATTTTAAGGTTTTAGTCTTATTTGATACGGAAGAAAGGGTTTTATCTGTTCCGAATAATAGTAATATGAACGATAGTAAGAGCAAGATGCTAGAATAAAACCGTATTTGTTTATTTTTCTTGTAAAAAGATAGGGAAAAAAATACGAAACTTAAAATAGAAACCATAGTTGCAGTAGCTAAGGGGAAGGCATAAATCTGTGCCAAGATAGGTCTGGTAGATAGCCAAATATTAAGATTAGAAGATGGAAAAAAAGAATAAGCTATGATAGGGATAGCAAAGAGAATGACAGAAAAGGCAGAGAGAAATATTTTAATCATTGTATGAGTACCTCGATTTGCAATGGTTGCTCGGAGCTAATGTGACTTTGTGACTTTACTCGATTGATATTCTTTTTATTGTCTTCCTTATAGATTAAGTACAACCCAAGTAAAAAAAGTCCAATTTAAGATTGAAATGATTAAAAGGCACAGAGATGCAAAACCATTATACTACAAAAGCCAAACATTTGACAATCGATAGCCGTCGCTTAATCGAACGATGGAAAAAAGAAGGGAAATCAAATAGAGAAATCGCCTCTTTACTTGGAAAAGCTCCTCAAACCATTCACAATGAAATCAAGCGTGGGACAGTCCGACAATGTCTTGGAAAAGGACGCTTTAAAGAGGTTTATTCTGCCGACTATGCTCAACAGTCTTATGAAAATAATCGCAAGCGCTCGGTCAAGAAATCAAGATTGAACAAGGAGCTGAAGGAAAAGATTCTCCACTATCATAACCAAAAATTTTCGCCTGAAATGATGGTCAAGGCTAAGGGCGTTAACGTGGGAATTTCTACCATCTACTACTGGATCCATCATGGAAAATTAGGATTGTCAAAACAGGATCTGCTCTATCCTAGAAAAGGAAAAGCGCTTAAGAAACAAGCTAGCACCAATTTTAAACCCGCTGGTCAATCTATCGAATTATAATTCGCTCATTTTTTCAAAAAATACATAGACGTAAAAGAAAGAGGGTTAAGAGATGAAGAATAGTGCTATTGGGAGTAATTGGAAGGATGTCCGGTCTCAACTCTTTACCAAGGAGGAAATCCTTGAAAGTGATATGCGAGTGGCTATCATGAGTGAGCTGATTGAAGCCAGGCATGAGCAAGGAATCAGTCAGAAAAAGCTAGAAGAACTTAGTGGAGTAAGCCAGCCTGTCATAGCTAGGATGGAAACAGGCAAGACTAGTCCTCAGTTGGACACAGTCTTAAAAGTCCTAGCCAGTTTGGGAAAGACACTAGCAGTCGTCCCACTCGAACAGGAAAAGAGTTGATTAGAGTAGACTCATACTCAATGAAAATCAAAGAGCAAACTAGGAAACTAGCCGCAGGTTGCTCAAANNACGAAGTCAGTAACCATATGTCTAAGGCAAGGCGACGTTGACGCGGTTTGAAGAGATTTTCGAAGAGTATTATAGTCTTTTCTAATAACAAGCCATAGTCACTTATAAGAATTACTAATAAAGCGTTTGAAGAGCATAACTGAAATAAAGCTATAAAACACGCTATACAAAGGATTTGAGGCATTTGTCTCAGGTCTTTTTCTTTTGTTTAAAACAGATATATAGTTTCAAACTATATCAAAGCCTAATTTTTTACAATTATACAGATGATTTCTTTTCTGTTAAGATAGTTTCAACAACAAATTTTGGAGGACACATCATGTCAACTACAATCATCGGTTTCCCTCGTTTGGGTGAATTCCGCGAATTAAAATTTACAACTGAAAAATACTTTAGAAAAGAAATCTCAGAGGAAGAACTTTTAGCAGCAGCAAAAGACTTACGTGCTAAACACTGGAACATTGTCAAAGAAAAAGGCATCACTGAGATTCCATCAAATGACTTTTCTCACTATGATAACTTCCTAGATGCAGCTTTCCTTTTCAACGTGGTACCTGCTTCAGTTCAAAACTTGGACTTGTCTGACCTTGAGCGCTACTTCGCTTTGGGACGTGGTTACCAAGGAGAAAAAGGGGACGTTCGCGCCCTCCCAATGAAGAAATGGTTTAACACTAACTACCACTACATCGTTCCTAAATTTGAAAAAGACACTCAAGTCAAACTTGCAGGTCACAAGATTTTTGATGAGTTCCAAGAAGCCAAAGAACTTGGTCTCAACACTCGTCCTGTTCTTGTAGGTCCCTTCACTTTCCTTCAATTGTCAGACTTTGAAGAAGGCGTGAAAGCAGACGACTTCGTAGATAGCTTAGTGGCTACTTACCAAGAAGTTTTTGCTAAATTGGCTGAACTTGGTGCAACTCGCATCCAATTGGATGAAGCGGCTCTTGTAAAAGACTTGACAGCTGAAGAAAAAGCTCTCTTCTTGAACCTTTACAACAAACTCTTGGCTGACAAAAAAGGTCTTGAAGTCTTGCTTCAAACTTATTTCGGTGATGTTCGTGACGTATACGCTGACCTTGTAAACTTGCCAGTAGATGCTATCGGTCTTGACTTTGTTGAAGGTAAGAAAACTCTTGAACTCGTTAAAGGTGGCTTCCCAGCTGACAAGACTCTCTATGCAGGTATTGTCAATGGTAAAAACATCTGGCGCAACAACTACGAAAAGAGCTTGGCTGTTCTTGAGCAAATCCCAGCTGAAAACATCGTTTTGACAAGCTCATGCTCACTTCTTCATGTGCCATTTACAACAGCTAACGAAGAATTTGAACCAGCTATCTTGAACCACTTTGCCTTTGCAGTTGAAAAATTGGATGAAATCCGTGACTTGGATGCTATCCGCAATGGTCAAGGTTCAGAAGCTCTTGCAGCCAACAAAGAACTCTTTGCGACTGAGCGTGTTGGTGAAAATGCTGAACTTCGTGCGCGTATCGCTGGCTTGACAGACACAGACTACACTCGTTTGCCAGCCTTTGCAGAACGTGAAGCTATCCAAGAAGAAGCTTTCAAACTTCCAGCTCTTCCAACAACAACGATTGGTTCATTCCCTCAAACAAAAGAAGTTCGTGCCAAACGTTTGGCTTACCGTAAAGGTGAATTGTCTCAAGAAGAGTACGACGCTTTCCTTGCTGAAACGATCGATGAATGGATCAAATGGCAAGAAGATATCGACTTTGATGTCCTTGTTCACGGTGAATTTGAGCGTAATGACATGGTTGAGTACTTCGGTCAAAACTTGTCAGGTTACCTCTTCTCTAAAAATGGTTGGGTACAATCATACGGTATGCGTGGGGTGAAACCACCAATCATCTGGGGTGATGTCACTCGTCTTAACCCTATCACTGTTAAATGGTCTAGCTATGCACAAAGCCGTACAAACAAACCTGTTAAAGGTATGTTGACTGGACCTGTTACCATCCTCAACTGGTCATTCCCACGTGAAGACATCTCTATCAAGGATTCTACTCTTCAAATCGCTCTTGCTATCAAGGATGAAGTTCTTGACCTTGAAGCTGCTGGCGTGAAGATCATCCAAATCGACGAGGCTGCTCTTCGTGAGAAATTGCCACTCCGTCGTAGCGACTGGTACGAAGACTACCTTGACTGGGCAATTCCTGCCTTCCGCTTGGTACACTCAACAGTAGCGTCAGATACACAAATCCACACTCACATGTGTTACTCAGAATTTACAGATATCATCCCAGCTATCGACAACATGGATGCAGACGTTATCTCATTTGAAGCTAGCCGTTCAAACCTTGAAATCTTGGACGAACTCAAAGCGAAAAACTTCCAAACAGAAGTGGGACCTGGGGTTTACGATATCCACTCACCTCGTGTGCCAAATGAAGGCGAAATCGACAATACAATCGAAGCTATCCTTGCTAAAGTGCCAAGCAAGAAAGTTTGGATCAACCCAGACTGTGGTTTGAAAACACGTGGTATTCCAGAAACAAAAGAAAGCTTGATCCGCCTTGTTGAAGCAGCGAAAGCTGCGCGTGAGAAATTGTAAGATTAGATTTCTCTCCATACAATGGTTGTTCAAAAAGAAATCAACTAGAAAAGGTTATTACATATGTCACGCCAAACACCGTCACTCTCATTTGAAGTGTTCCCTCCAAACCCAGCCGTGGGTAATGGTAACATTATTTCAGCCTTGCAGGATATGCAGGAGTTGGCTCCCCATTTTATCAGTGTAACTGCCAGCAATAATAAATTTAATATCAAGGAAACGACGGTCCGTTTGGCTGATTTTATCCAAAATGACTTGGCGATTCCGACCATTGCCCACTTGCCAGCCATCTATTTGACTAAGGACAAGGTGGCTGAAACCATTGCGGACTTGGACAAGGTTGGGGTGCAGAAAATCTTGGCTCTTCGTGGGGATATTATTCCAGATGTGGAGCCGCAAAAGGATTTTCGCTATGCAACTGACTTAATTGAGTTCATCAAGGAACAAGCTCCTCACTTTGATATTGTTGGTGCTTGCTATCCAGAAGGGCACCCAGATTCGCCAAATCAGATTTTAGATATTCAAAATCTCAAGAAGAAAGTGGATGCAGGTTGTTCGAGCCTTGTGACTCAGCTTTTCTTTGACAATGAGCGCTTCTATGATTTCCAAGACAAGTGTATCTTGGCTGGGATTGATGTTCCTATTCATGCAGGGATTATGCCAATTCTGAATCGAAATCAGGCCCTCCGCCTCTTGAAGACTTGTGAGAATATCCATCTTCCACGTAAATTCAAAGCCATCTTAGACAAGTATGAGCATGACCCTGAGTCGCTCAGAGCAGCAGGACTTGCCTATGCGGTGGACCAAATCGTGGACTTGGTAACTCAGGATGTTGCAGGTGTGCATCTCTACACTATGAACAATGCTGAAACAGCAAAATACATCCATCAAGCAACCCATGCCTTGTTTAATCATCAGTCTCTAGGATAATAAAAAGCAAACCATTCTTCTCAAGTGAGGGGAATGGTTCCTTTTTAATGGTAAAGACCGCACTTTTTAAGAAAAATATGATAAAATAGACTCTGTACGTACTTGATACAAAGATGAGGGTATTTAGGTTGTAGAGGTTTGTTTAAAGTTGATTATTTTTTAAACAAAATCTGATAATGTGTGTCTCAAAAAACACGAACGGAGTGAGTATTTAAAAGATATTTCACGCTATCGTGGTATCTTAGATGATAACAATATTATTATCTAAGGCAGGATTTTTGAGAGTAAAATAGTTCGGGAAACTATTTTAGCCTGAGCATAGAAATAAAAAGGCGAAGTAATTAAAAATTACCATTGAAATTCCGTTGGATTTCTAAAATCATCCACTGGATAATTTTAGCTCCCGTCCGCACTATTCCAGGGAAATATCAAAAAGATACTTAATTGAATTTTGGCCTCATTCCTTAGGAAAAAAGATAAGCTTCCTAGCACTCATCGAGTGCGGCGTCACCTTCCTATTTTTCTACAGAAATGTTCGGCAAGCCGAACCGTCCAAAGTATCTTGTCTAATTGAACCCGTCCGAAAAGCTGTGTAAAAAAGATAAACTGTCTTGTCTTCATCGAAGACTTCGTCAGTTTCCTATTTTTACTTTGCTTTTGACGTCCTTGGTATCTTGAGAATTGAACACGCCTACAACTCTGTGGAAAAAGATAAATCTACCTAGGAGCATTCGCTCCGTCGTTCGATTTCCTATTTTCCTTTGAGTTGCTTAACGGCTTAGTATCTTGATTTTTGTAGGCAAGGCGTATAATTTCATCAATCCAAAGGGGATTAAAATGACAAAACAAGTGTTTCAAACGACTTTTGCGGGTCGTGAGTTAATTGTAGAGACTGGTCAGGTTGCTAAGCAAGCAAATGGCTCTGTTGTCGTGCGTTACGGTGAGTCAACTGTCTTGACTGCGGCCGTTATGTCTAAGAAAATGGCAACTGGGGATTTCTTCCCTCTTCAAGTCAACTACGAAGAAAAAATGTATGCAGCAGGGAAGTTTCCTGGTGGCTTTATGAAACGTGAAGGACGTCCTTCAACGGATGCGACCTTGACAGCGCGTTTGATTGACCGTCCAATTCGTCCTATGTTTGCGGAAGGTTTCCGTAATGAAGTACAAGTGATTAACACCGTGCTTTCTTATGATGAAAATGCATCTGCACCAATGGCTGCTATGTTTGGTTCATCCTTGGCACTGTCTATTTCAGATATTCCATTTGACGGCCCAATCGCTGGGGTACAAGTGGGCTATGTAGATGACCAAATCATCATCAACCCTACGCAAGAACAAGCAGAGCAATCGCTCCTTGAATTGACAGTAGCTGGTACCAAACACGCCATCAACATGGTAGAGTCTGGTGCTAAAGAATTGTCAGAAGAAATCATGTTGGAAGCTCTCCTTAAAGGGCACGAAGCAGTCAAAGAATTGATTGCCTTCCAAGAAGAAATCGTTGCGGCAGTCGGTAAAGAAAAAGCAGAAGTAGAATTGCTTCATGTAGACGCTGACTTGCAGGCTGAGATTATCGCAGCCTACAACAGTGATCTTCAAAAAGCGGTTCAAGTAGAAGAAAAATTGGCTCGTGAAGCTGCGACTCAAGCAGTCAAAGACCAAGTAACTGCTGTTTATGAAGAAAAATATGTAGACCACGAAGAATTTGACCGTATCATGCGTGATGTGGTTGAAATCTTGGAACAAATGGAACACGCTGAAGTGCGCCGTTTGATCACAGAAGACAAGGTGCGTCCTGACGGTCGTAAGGTCGATGAAATCCGTCCTTTGGATGCGGTTGTTGACTTCCTTCCTCGTGTGCACGGCTCCGGTCTCTTCACTCGTGGACAAACTCAGGCTCTTTCAGTCTTGACCTTGGCTCCGATGGGAGAAACTCAAATCATTGATGGTTTGGATCCAGAGTACAAGAAACGCTTTATGCACCACTATAACTTCCCTCAATATTCTGTAGGGGAAACAGGTCGTTACGGTGCGCCAGGTCGTCGTGAAATCGGTCACGGTGCTCTCGGTGAACGTGCTCTTGCTCAAGTCTTGCCAAGCTTGGAAGAATTCCCATACGCTATCCGCCTAGTAGCAGAAGTCTTGGAATCAAACGGTTCTTCATCTCAAGCCTCTATCTGTGCGGGTACTCTTGCCCTTATGGCTGGTGGTGTGCCAATCAAGGCGCCAGTAGCTGGTATTGCTATGGGACTTATCTCAGATGGAAATAACTACACAGTATTGACCGATATCCAAGGTTTGGAAGATCACTTTGGAGATATGGACTTCAAGGTTGCAGGTACTCGTGATGGGATTACAGCCCTTCAAATGGATATTAAGATCCAAGGAATTACTGCAGAAATCTTGACTGAGGCCCTTGCTCAAGCCAAGAAAGCGCGTTTTGAAATCCTTGATGTCATTGAAGCAACCATTCCAGAAGTTCGTCCAGAATTGGCTCCAACTGCTCCGAAAATTGATACCATCAAGATTGATGTGGACAAGATTAAGATTGTCATCGGTAAGGGTGGAGAAACCATCGACAAGATTATCGCTGAAACAGGCGTTAAGATTGACATCGACGAAGAAGGTAACGTATCTATCTACTCTAGCGACCAAGATGCCATCAATCGTGCTAAAGAAATTATTGCTGGTTTGGTTCGTGAAGCTAAGGTGGACGAAGTTTACCGTGCTAAAGTCGTTCGTATCGAGAAATTTGGTGCCTTTGTTAACCTCTTTGATAAGACAGATGCTCTTGTTCATATCTCGGAGATGGCTTGGACTCGTACCAATCGTGTAGAGGATTTGGTAGAAATCGGGGATGAAGTTGATGTTAAGGTTATCAAGATTGATGAAAAAGGCCGTATCGATGCCTCTATGAAGGCTCTTCTACCTCGTCCGCCAAAACCTGAGCATGATGAAAAAGGTGAAAAGTCTGAGCGCCCTCACCGCCCACGTCATCACAAGGATCACAAACCTAAGAAAGAATTTACAGAAATACCAAAAGATTCAGAGTAAGAAAAGGAGAAATGTATGGGGTGGTGGCGCGAAACCATTGATATCGTAAAAGAAAATGATCCAGCGGCCCGCACCACTTTGGAGGTTTTGCTGACTTATCCAGGTGTCAAGGCCTTGGCGGCCCACCGTCTCTCGCATTTTCTCTGGAAGTACGGCTTCAAACTCTTAGCTCGTATGCACAGTCAGTTTTGGCGCTTTTGGACTCAGATTGAGATTCATCCAGGTGCCCAGATTGATTCAGGTGTCTTTATCGACCACGGTTCAGGCTTGGTGATTGGAGAAACAGCGATCGTTGAAAAAGGCGTTCTTCTTTATCACGGGGTGACTCTTGGTGGAACTGGTAAGGATGTTGGAAAACGCCATCCGACCGTTCGAAAGGGAGCTCTCATATCGGCTCATGCCCAAGTCATCGGACCAGTGGAAATCGGTGAAAATGCCAAGGTTGGTGCAGCAGCAGTTGTCGTGGCAGATGTACCTAGTGATGTGACGGTTGTCGGTATTCCGGCTAAGATTGTCCGCCTTCATGGTAAGAAGGATGAGCCTGTCATTCACGAAGTCGAAGAAAAACGAGAGTATTATGTTAATAAACTCGAGCAGGCTAAAGAAGCCAGTCATAGATCGTCTGGTTTGTAGAGGATACCTATATGATTCAAGCAAGAAACAAGTTAAGCCAAGAGGAGTTATCTGAGGCGAAAAAAGTAATTAACTGTTGCCAAAACTATGACGGTACCTATCGTGATTCCTATCTCTCTAACATGCTTAATTTTGACCCAAACATGCCCGCCTTTTTCCTTTATTATGAAAAAGGCGAACTTGTTGGTCTCTTAACTGTTTATGCAGATGATCAAGATGTGGAAGTGACGATACTGGTTCATCCAGATCATCGCCGTCAGGGAATTGCGCGTGCATTGTTTACTAGTTTTGAGAGAGAAACAGCTTCTTTTCCGATTCATTCAGTTACTTTTCAGACAGAGCGTGTTTTTCTAGATCGCCATCCTGATTTTGTCAGCAACTGGGGATTGGTCGAGGATGAAGAGACAGAAACTTGGTTAGGTAAGGATAGAAAACCTTATCCGTTAGCAACTGTTTCCAATTTTGAAGTTTTGTTAGCAGATAGTTCGTTTCAGGAGCAAATTAGTCAGTTAAAATTTCAGGCATTTTCAGAGGAACATGAATCTAGAGAAGTTGTGGATAGATATGTCGCTGAAGCTCTGAAGGATCCAGAAAGTCGCTTATATATTTTGTTAAAAGACGGTCAGGTTATTGGAACGTGCACGGTAGATTTATCGACTAATACGAATTACTTCTACGGTTTAGCAATATCTGAACCTGAACGTGGGAAAGGCTATGGAAGCTACTTAGCAAAATTCCTTGTCAACCAACTGATTGAGCAAAATGATAAGGAGTTCCAAATTGCAGTAGAGGATAGCAATGTAGGTGCCAAACATTTGTATGAAAAAATTGGCTTTGTCAAACAGACTCAGGTGGTTTATCTGAATGAGAAAGGAGCAAGGGATTCCGAAGTGTAGAGAGATTCGGACTGAAATTCAATTGAACTCTTAGTGATGAAACTAACTGTTCTCGGATTTTGGCTTTCCTGACTATTATTTTATGATTAAAATCTACGACACCATGTCTCGTGATTTGCGAGAATTTGTCCCGATTGAGGACGGTAAGGTCAAGATGTATGTTTGTGGGCCAACCGTGTACAACTATATCCACGTGGGGAATGCCCGTTCAACGGTGACTTTTGATACCATTCGTCGCTATTTTGAGTATCGTGGTTATGAGGTTGCCTATATTTCCAATTTTACGGATGTGGATGATAAGATTATCAACCGTGCCAAGGAAGAAGGCATCACGCCTCAGGAGGTTGCGGACAAGTACATCGCTGCCTTTCGTGAGGATGTGACGGCCTTGGGCGTCAAACCTGCGACTCGCCATCCGCGTGTGGTGGAGTATATGGCTGACATTATCCGTTTTGTGGAAGACTTGATTGGAAAAGGTTTTGCTTATGAGAGCCAAGGAGATGTCTATTTCCGTGTGGAAAAATCTCATAACTATGCTAAATTAGCAAATAAAACCTTGGAAGATTTGGAGCTAGGTGCTTCAGGTCGTACCGATGAAGAAACGGCACGTAAGGAAAATCCTGTAGACTTTGCCCTCTGGAAAGCTGCCAAGCTAGGCGAGATTTCTTGGGATAGTCCTTGGGGACCTGGTCGTCCGGGCTGGCACATCGAGTGTTCAGTCATGTCGACAGAGATTTTGGGCGATACTATTGATATCCACGGTGGTGGAGCTGATCTAGAGTTTCCTCATCATACTAACGAGATTGCCCAGTCAGAAGCAAAAACAGGCAAGACCTTTGCTAATTACTGGATGCACAATGGCTTTGTCAATATCGACAATGTCAAGATGTCTAAGTCCTTGGGCAACTTTATAACCGTACACGATGCCCTTAAAACTCTTGATGGCCAAGTGCTTCGTTTCTTCTTTGCGACACAACATTACCGTAAGCCTATCAACTTTACGGAAAAGGCAGTGCGGGATGCAGAGACTAATCTCAAGTATTTGAAAAACACCTATGAGCAACCATTTACAGGAAATGTGGACGCCCAAGTGTTACAAACCTTTAAAGATAAGCTTGTAGCAGCTATGGATGAAGATTTTAATGCTGCTAACGGCATCACTGTAGTCTTTGAAATGGCCAAATGGATTAACTCAGGAAACTATGATGCAAGTGTTAAGGAAGCTCTGGCGGATATGTTGGAAGTCTTTGGAATTGTCTTTGTCGAGGAAGTTTTGGATGCAGAGATTGAAGACTTGATTCAAAAACGCCAAGAAGCGCGTGCTAATCGTGACTTTGCGACAGCGGACCAGATCCGTGACCAATTGGCTACTCAAGGAATTAAGCTCCTTGACACCAAAGATGGAGTGAGGTGGACACGTGATTGATGTCAATCTCATTAATGGGATTGCTCTAGCTTTTGAAGGAGATGCGGTGTATTCCATGTATATTCGCCGTCATCTCATTCTTAAAGGCATGACCAAACCCAATAAACTTCACCAAGAAGCGACCAAGTATGTCTCAGCCAAGGCTCAGGCTCGCCTGATTTCTCTTATGTTGGATGAGCAGGTCTTAACAGAAAAAGAAGAAGAGATCTACAAGCGAGGTCGAAATACCAATAGCCACACCAAGGCCAAAAATGCTGATGTGGTGACTTATCGCATGTCCACAGGTTTTGAAGCGGTCATGGGCTATCTCCATATGACTGATAATCTAGAACGTCTTGAGAGCTTGATTTCGTGGTGCATCCAAAAAGTGGAGGGCTAGGACATGATGGTAAAAGAACTACAAGACTGGTTTCCTGAGGCTCAGATTTCAGACCAACCAGTAGAGAAAGAGGGCTATCTCACTCTCCCTTTAGCTTCTCAGCAGTGGATTTTGCTGGAGAAAGCTGGGCTCAGTGAGCGTGAAAAGCAGTTGATTTCCCTTTTGACCCAGCAGGAGCAGGCTCGTTCGCTCAATCCTTGGTATTCCTATCTGATTGAGGGGAAGGGTCAGGCACCGCAAACTTTTAAAAAGATTCAGTTGGTGTATTGCCATCTTTCCTATTTTCAGCAGGAAAATCTGGCTTC
This sequence comes from Streptococcus sp. 3613, assembly GCF_013277375.1. Taxonomy (NCBI): domain Bacteria; kingdom Bacillati; phylum Bacillota; class Bacilli; order Lactobacillales; family Streptococcaceae; genus Streptococcus; species Streptococcus sp. 3613. The sequence continues at coordinate 845 of NZ_VMMV01000044.1, read as the reverse complement.
TTGGCTAGATATGATGCGGACTCTTTTTCCGAATTGTCAGACGGTGCTTCAGGTCGGAGCTCAGGATTATGTTTTCGTGCTGCAACAAGATAAGTACACCTCTGTACGTTCAATCTTATCTGATACGATTGAAGCGGTTGAGTATGACTTTGGACTTCGTCTCTCTATCATGTTAGGCCAGGTTTGGTCTCAGGCAAGACATCAAGCCCTATCAGACTTGATTAAAGCAGAGAGAGATTTGTTTAAGACTTGGTGGCGTCAGGGTCACCAAGGTGTTCATACTTTTTCACAGCTCTATCTTTGGAGTATGGGAGAAAGGCTCGTGGACTTGAAGCCAATCAAGGAATGTCTACACCAGATGATTTTGGATCAAGATCAGATTCAGGAAATCATTCTCTCCCTTTGGGAAAATAGTGCTGTCCTAACAAAAACAGCCCAGCAACTCTATCTGCACCGCAATTCTCTCCAATACAAAATTGATAAATGGGAAGAATTGACAGGGCTACAGTTGAAGGAATTGACCGACCTGACCCTGTGTTATCAATTGATTTTAGGTTCTTTGTCAACTATAGTTGGTTTGTAAAGAAGTTAATATTTGGAGAAGAGGATTGCATCTTCTCCATTTTTATGTGCAGAGTTATAGTGGATTGATGCTGTCAATCGAAAGTGATGATGTCCCAAAAAAATGGTGAGATTGAGGGCAATTATTTTGCTTTCATCAGGGATTGCATGTTTTGGTTTTCGATTTCTGTTTCCGTGTCTGAAGGCTTTTTTCCTTTCTGTTGATAGGCTAGTAGCAGACGATTGATTTGTCTTTTAGAAAGATTGAGTTCGACACAGGCTCG
>NZ_VMMV01000043.1:0-42332 GCF_013277375.1 Streptococcus sp. 3613 | reverse complement strand
GGGATTAGAATAGAAGCAACTTTATCACTATTCAAGTTTTTCACAACAGCTCCACTAATTAGAGATAAAAATTGAGAATAAACTACATTTGATGAAAGAATATAGAATAGGTAATCTCTATTTAATGAGTTTTCATAGTTCGAAATAGCCAACCATCCATCGTGTATTGCACCATCAACATTCAAAATATAAGGTCTACCAAAACTCATAGAATTAGTTAACAAAAATGTACCTTTTTTTACAAATCTAGTTTTGTTAAGCCCTGATTTTTTGATTTTTTCTTTAACATTATTTATATACTTTTCACCCTTTTCAGTATCACCTATTTTTATCCAATTTATTCCATCTACTTCGTAAGTAAGATAATCTTTGATTGGTCGTGGAGAGCCACCTCTGACAATTTCAACCAATGTAGAAAACCTCACCCACTCCCAAGTATCAGGAATATCATAAGGAACATCAATTTCTTGAGTACTTCCATCAGCAAACTTCCCATAATGTTTCCCATCATCACCACGAAATATCTCAGTTTCCTTTTTATCTCGTTTGATTTTTCCTTCACTGATAAGTTTTTCTTTTTCAGCTTTAATTCTCTTTAATAATTCACTTGCAGGTTCGTCATTGGGATTTTGCGGCACTAATTTCCCTTCCATCGCTCTTTGGAGAATACTTGCTTTAAGTTGTTCTGGTGTCATTATTTGTCCTCCAACAACTGCAAAATATCAGCTAATACATTATCAATCTTATGATTTAAAGTTGCTCTTTCCGCTTGATAATTCTGAATCAACTCAAAGGGATTTAAGATTTCCTCTTCCTCTTTTGGAAAGCCACACTGGTCTAAATTATAATTCAACTCAGCCAATTCACTAGGTGTAAATGATTTAGATTTGTAGAACTTACCTTCCAGAATCTCTTCACGATTTTCCCACCAGTCACGAACAGGATTGAAGTGTTCTGACTTCATCGGCTTAGTTTTCGAGAAATTTTTATAACCATCTGGCATATCTAAACGATAAAACCAAGTTTCTTCTGTTTTCTTTGTTTTATCAAAGAAAAGAATGTTCGTATGGATTCCTGTATACGGTGCAAAGACACTATGAGGCAACCTAATAATCGTATGCAAGTTGAACTCATCTACCAGTTTTTGTTTCAAGCGAGTTTTTACACCTTCACCAAATAGAAAACCATCAGGTAAAATAACTCCAACACGACCATTTTCTTTCAAACGATACATAATGACAGCCATAAATAAATCAGCTGTTTCAGAACTCCGTAATTCTGCTGGAAAGTTATTTTTTATTGTTTCTAATTCTGACCCTCCAAAAGGTGGATTCATCATAATAATGTCAAATTTTTCATCATCCGTATATTCACGAACATTTTTCTCCAAAGTATTTCCATGAACAATTTTAGGGTCATCAATTTCGTGAAGAAACAGATTTGTAACTGCTAAAAGATGAGGAAATGCTTTCTTTTCAATACCAAAAACAGCTGTATTATATTTTTTGGTATCTTCACTAGTTTTACGTTGACTACTTAAACGGTTCAGAGTCGAAGTCAAGAAGCCTCCTGTTCCGCAAGCAAGGTCTGCCATTGATTCTCCAAGTTTTGGGTTAAGAACTTCGGCAATAAAATCAGTCGCTGCACGTGGCGTATAAAATTCTCCTGAATTTCCAGCATTTTGAATATCTTTAAGAATTTTTTCGTAAATATCATTAAACGAATGACGATCTTCAGGGCTATTGAAATCAACTTCATCAATAACATTGATGACTTGGCGTAACAAGACGCCATTTTTCATATAGTTGTTCGCATCTTCAAAAGCTGATTTAACAATCGTTTTTCGAATAGGCATATTTGAAGTTATTTCAAGCTCTTTCAACTCTTTGAATAACTTGTTATTGACAAAATCAAGTAATTCATCGCCTGTCAATACCCGCTCTCCATTTTGAGCATGAGCCCAATTCCGCCATTTTAATTCCTCTGGGATAATTGACTCATACTCGTCTTCTTCTAATTCCCAAACCATTTCACGGCTATCATAAATTTTTAAGAATAATAACCAAGACATTTGCTCAATACGTTGAGCATCACCATTAACACCAGCATCGTTTCGAGTGATATCTTGAATTCTTTTTACAAATGATGTAATTGACATACTTTCCTTTCATTAAGCTACTGTAAATAGCTCTTTCTCCAATTCTTTAATTGCTTGTAAATATCGTTTTTTATCTCCAAAATAAGTATTGATGATTTTGAAGGTTCCACCATATATCTGAAATTCTGGAAGTTTTAATGTTTCAATGCTTTCGAGTTCTCCAATACCTTTATCCATGTATTTGTCCAGTAAAATTTCCAAAACAGCACGCGCTTCCTCACTATATTTATATAAATATCCGCTTTGTTTGAGTTTATTGATACGTTCCGTTTTGGTTAATTCTTTTTGACCATAGGCAAGTTTTAGGAGTAAATCAAAATCATCGATTTCTTGTTCTGATATTCCCTCCGACTCTCGAATAGCATCTAGATAAACTCCTTTTTTATAAAGTTCGTCTAAGATAAGCTTCTTTTTATCCGCCGTATGCCAAACTGTGATAAAATCGTTCAAAGTGGCGTAGCTACCTAAGATATTCTTCCGAGTGTAGTCGGTCAGGCTTTCGGTAATCAGTTTCCCGTTTTCATCCAATACTTGAACAGTAGAATTAAGAATGGTAACCTGCTTGTCTGTAACGATATATTTTTCTACTGGGTCACCACCTTCGTTTACAAAACCAGGTGTAGTACCATTGTTTGTTTTTGCGCCCGTTTCCAGAACCTTCACTGGTTCACCATCAAAATCAGGGTCAGCAAACAAATTGGTAACATTTCGAAAATCAATAATCGTAAAAAATTCTTTCCCCTTTTGAGGATAAAGACGTGTGCCACGACCAATAATTTGTTTAAATTCAGTCATGGATTGGATATTAGAGTCTAAAACAATCAAACGACATGTTTTAGCATTAACTCCTGTCGTTAATAATTTAGACGTTGTTACAATAGCGGGAAAATTAGAATTGACATCCATAAAGTTATCCAGTTGAGCTTTTCCTTCAGCGTTGTCACCAGTTACTTGCATGACATAACGATAGTCTTCTTGGACTAAGTCTAGATTCTCTTTTACAAGTGCAGCACGCATTCGCTCGGCATGGTCAATATCAATACAAAAAACAATTGTTTTATCAAATCGTGCATTGTTTTGCTTCATATAATCAGAAACAAACTTGGCAACTCTTTGCGTTCTATCATCAATGACAATGGTTTTGTCAAAATCTTTCCTGCCGTAGTACCTATCTTCTATTAATTGTCCGTTAGCATCAACTTTTCCAGTTTCTGGACGATAACCATCCACATCCACATCTAAATTAACCCTCATAACACGATATGGAGCCAAAAAACCATCCTCGATTCCCTGTTTTAAACTATAAGTATAGATTGGCTCACCAAAGTATTCCGTATTGGAAGCATTCTTGGTTTCTTTAGGAGTAGCGGTCATCCCAATCTGTGTCGCAGAACTGAAATAATTAATCACCTTACGCCAGTTACTGTCTTCCTTAGCTGAACCACGGTGCGCTTCATCAATTACGATTAAATCAAAGAAGTCTTTGTCAAATTTTTGATAATGTGTTTCAGTTCCATCTTCACCAGTTAGTTGCTGATAAAGCCCTAGATAAATTTCAAAAGAATTTAATTTTTCAGGAGCAGTCAAAAGTTTTGGTGTAATTTTCGTCATTACCTTTTCGAATGGCCTAAAGTCTTCAGCCATCGTTTGGTCTACTAAGATGTTTCTATCTGCTAAGAATAAAACTCGTTTAGCCAAACCAGCTTTTCGAAGGCGATGAATAATTTGAAAAGCCATGAACGTTTTCCCCGTTCCTGTTGCCATCACAAACATTACTCGTTTTTGTCCTCTGGCAACTGTTTCAATAGTACGGTTGATAGCTATTTGCTGATAATAGCGTGGCGTTTTCATTGAGAAGGCGTCTGTATAGTATGGAGTTGAGATAGCTTCTGTAATTTCGTACGTCAATCCTTTTTCCTTCGTCATACGAGAAAATAATTCTTCACGAGTAGGGAATTCGTCTAACTCCAGCTCACGTTCTTCTCTCGTGATACGGTCGTGTTCAATAAAGCCATCACCATTCGAAGAATAAACAAATGGAACATCTAAAATCTCTCCATATTCAATAGCTTGTTGTAATCCTGCTCGAACGCTGTGTTTATTATCCTTTGCCTCAACAATTGCAATTCGAGTTCCAAATTGGTAATACAGTGAATAGTCTGATTTTTTTCCTTCTTTACGACGAGCCTTATCTCCTCTAACTTCAATTCGACCATCAGTGAAGTATTCTTCGTAAGCGATATGCTCACCATTTTTCCATCCTTTGGCTACAATAGCAGGAGTGATGAAATTTGCTTTAATATCCTCCTCACTCATTTCTTTCTTAGACTTTATAAACTCAACCATATTGAACCCTCCGCATTCTAAAAATCTACTTCTCCATAAAATAAACTATCAGAACAAATTATACTTCTATTATATCACACTTATAAAAATACTCTGCTAAATTGTTGAAAATAAGTATGCAATATATTTTCGCATCGCGTCAGATTATCTCCGCATAACACCGCTATTTTTCACTGTTTTCGGCAGGCGACTTATTATCATTCTATAAGCACTTTCAGTCGGGCTGGTGAGCTATTTTTCAAAAATAAATAATCACATTTAAACATTTTGAAAGTATAAAATATCTACATCAGCCGTTCAAAAACTGGCGTAAATTTTGCCATAATATTTTCGTTTAAATAAAGATTTTTTTATGCCAAACGGATTTTAACGAGGCGGATGCTTCCTATTTTGCTTCTCTTTTTAGCTCTACTACCGGTTTTCTCAAAGTTTGTCAGTGGAGCTAGTTCTTTCAGTTGGGAAGTATTTTTGATTTTCATAATAGATTGGGTTTTATTGATAGTTTTTGCGGTTCAGATTTCTTATATTTTTTGGAGATTGAGTCAAAAGTGGAAAGAATTATCTAATAAATAACACCAGGCATGTTTTCTAATTTTGGGGTAAGACAATGAATAGCAGAGTAGAATTTCGGATTTTCACCATTGTTGATTTGGACAAGGAAGAAGAGTATTTGCATGAGATGCATTTGAAAGGTTGGAGATATAGAACGGGTCGTTTTGGTTTGTTCTATCTTGACCAATGTCAACCAGACGATGTCATCTACCGTATCTATGATTCTAGATTTCTTAAAAAATATAAGCATGAACTGCAAGATTTTAGAAATAGAGGTTGGGAATTGATAGGAGCAGGTTTTTGTTCGATTCTTCGTAAATTGGCTTCTGATATACTTTCAGAGGATCAAGTCTATATGAGTAATAATCTCAGGTGGGAAGTTATGCGATATAGACTTCGTTCATGTGCAGCTACTTTCTTAGGAGGTTTTGTTGTTTGTATGAGTTTGTTTCGAGAAGAACTGTCGCAATCTTTCTTTGTTATTTTTGCTCTATATGCCTTTATGATTTCTTATCTAATCTATGGTTATTTCAGACTAAAAAGTAAATACCGAGTAGATGGAAGGTAGGGTTCTAGGTCTTCAGACTGATTTTTAGCACTCTTGATAAAAGAGTGCTAATTTTTTGAATTTTTATCTTGACATTCTCTTCTAAGGGTGTATAATAGAATCATAAGTTAGCACTTGAACGTATCGAGTGCTAATTTATCAGACAGAGAGGAGTGATGAGATGGTTACAGAGCGTCAGCAGGATATTTTAAATCTGATTATTGACATCTTTACCAAAACGCACGAACCTGTCGGATCCAAAGCCTTGCAAGAGTCTATTAACTCTAGCAGTGCAACCATTCGTAATGACATGGCGGCTCTAGAAAAGCAAGGTTTGCTTGAAAAGGCTCATACTTCAAGCGGTCGGATGCCAAGTATTGCTGGTTTTCAGTACTATGTAAAACACTCACTGGATTTTGATCAACTGGCTGAAAATGAGGTATATGAGATTGTCAAAGCCTTTGATCAGGAATTCTTCAAACTGGAGGATATTCTGCAAGAAGCTGCTAATCTACTGACAGACCTGAGTGGCTGTACGGTAGTGGCACTGGATGTTGAGCCGAGCAGGCAACGTTTGACAGCCTTTGATATCGTTGTTTTGGGGCAACATACAGCCTTGGCAGTATTCACCCTAGACGAGTCGCGAACGGTTACCAGTCAGTTTCTGATTCCAAGGAACTTCTTGCAGGAAGATTTGCTGAAACTGAAGAGTATCATTCAGGAACGTTTCCTCGGGCACACCGTTCTAGATATTCACTACAAGATTCGGACGGAGATTCCGCAGATTATCCAGCGTTACTTTACAACAACGGATAATGTGATTGATCTCTTTGAACATATCTTTAAGGAGATGTTCAACGAAAACATTGTGGTGGCGGGCAAGGTCAATCTCTTGAATTTTGCCAATCTGGCAGCTTATCAGTTCTTTGACCAACCGCAAAAGGTGGCTCTGGAGATTCGTGAGGGGTTGCGTGAAGATCAGATGCAAAATGTCCGTGTTGCAGACAGTCAAGAGTCCTGTCTAGCAGACCTAGCGGTGATTAGTAGCAAGTTCCTCATTCCTTATCGGGGAGTTGGAATTCTAGCCATTATCGGTCCAGTCAATCTGGATTACCAACAGCTAATCAACCAAGTCAACGTAGTCAACCGTGTTTTGACCATGAAGTTGACAGATTTTTACCGCTACCTCAGCAGTAATCATTACGAAGTACATTAAGATTGAAATCATTAAAGGAGGCGAAAATGGCCCAAGATATAAAAAATGAAGAAGTAGAAGAAGTCCAAGAAGAGGAAGTTGTGGAAACGGTAGAAGAAACAACTCCTGAGAAATATGAGTTGGATTTGGCAAATGAACGTGCAGATGAGTTCGAAAATAAATACCTTCGCGCTCATGCGGAAATGCAAAATATCCAACGCCGTGCCAATGAAGAGCGTCAAAACTTGCAACGTTATCGTAGCCAGGACTTAGCAAAAGCAATCTTGCCATCACTCGACAATCTTGAGCGTGCACTCGCAGTTGAAGGTTTGACAGATGATGTCAAAAAAGGATTGGAGATGGTTCAAGAAAGCTTGATTCACGCTTTGAAAGAAGAAGGAATCGAAGAAATCGCAGCTGACGGCGAATTTGACCATAACTATCATATGGCCATCCAAACTCTCCCAGCAGACGATGAACACCCAGCAGATACCATCGCCCAAGTTTTCCAAAAAGGCTACAAACTCCATGACCGCATCCTACGCCCAGCAATGGTAGTGGTGTATAACTAAGATACAAAGCCCGTAAAAAGCTCACAGTAAAAATAGGAGATTGACGAAGTGTTCGATGAACACAAGAAAATCTATCTTTTTTACTCAGAGCTTAGGGCGTGTTCGATTCGGCAATTCTGACGGTAGCTAAAGCAACTCGTCAGAAAATGGCAATCGCTATGGCATTTGCCTAGCCTCCTTATTAACTCGTCGTCGAAATAAAATCGATTTCGACTTCTCGTGTCGCAATTTACATAATAGAAAACTTGTCCGAAACGACAATAAACTATGAAGAAAGATAAGAGGCAAGCCGGAGGCTTGCAAGGAAGATATTTCCCGCCGTGGTAAAAGTTTCAGTAGCTTTTGCTACTGAAATAGGGGATTTTTGAGACAATAGGCTCAAAAATAAGTGATGAAATCCCGAAGGGAGTTGCTCACGTCCCCACCACTTAAGGGAAATATAAAAAAAGAAAATTAACTAACAAGGAGAAAAACACATGTCTAAAATTATCGGTATTGACTTAGGTACAACAAACTCAGCAGTAGCAGTTCTTGAAGGAACTGAATCAAAAATCATCGCAAACCCAGAAGGAAACCGCACAACTCCATCTGTAGTCTCATTCAAAAACGGCGAAATTATCGTTGGTGATGCTGCAAAACGTCAAGCAGTTACAAACCCAGATACAGTCATCTCTATCAAATCTAAGATGGGAACTTCTGAAAAAGTTTCTGCAAACGGAAAAGAATACACTCCACAAGAAATCTCAGCTATGATCCTTCAATACTTGAAAGGCTACGCTGAAGACTACCTTGGTGAAAAAGTAACCAAAGCAGTTATTACAGTTCCAGCTTACTTTAACGATGCTCAACGTCAAGCAACAAAAGACGCTGGTAAAATCGCTGGTCTTGAAGTAGAACGTATCGTCAACGAACCAACAGCAGCAGCCCTTGCTTACGGTTTGGACAAGACTGACAAAGAAGAAAAAATCTTGGTATTTGACCTTGGTGGTGGTACATTCGACGTATCTATCCTTGAATTGGGTGACGGTGTCTTCGATGTATTGTCAACTGCAGGGGACAACAAACTTGGTGGTGACGACTTTGACCAAAAAATCATTGACTACTTGGTAGCAGAATTCAAGAAAGAAAACGGTATTGACTTGTCTACTGACAAGATGGCAATGCAACGTTTGAAAGATGCAGCTGAAAAAGCGAAGAAAGACCTTTCTGGTGTAACTTCAACACAAATCAGCTTACCATTCATCACTGCTGGTGAAGCTGGACCTCTTCACTTGGAAATGACCTTGACTCGTGCGAAATTTGACGATTTGACTCGTGACCTTGTAGAACGTACAAAAGTTCCAGTTCGTCAAGCCCTTTCAGATGCAGGTTTGAGCTTGTCAGAAATCGACGAAGTGATCCTTGTTGGTGGTTCAACTCGTATCCCAGCCGTTGTAGAAGCTGTTAAAGCTGAAACTGGTAAAGAACCAAACAAATCAGTAAACCCTGATGAAGTAGTTGCCATGGGCGCTGCTATCCAAGGTGGTGTCATCACTGGTGATGTCAAAGACGTTGTCCTTCTTGATGTAACACCATTGTCACTTGGTATCGAAACAATGGGTGGTGTCTTCACAAAACTCATCGACCGTAACACAACAATTCCAACATCTAAATCACAAGTCTTCTCAACTGCGGCAGACAACCAACCAGCCGTTGATATCCACGTTCTTCAAGGTGAACGACCAATGGCAGCAGATAACAAGACTCTTGGACGCTTCCAATTGACAGACATCCCAGCTGCACCTCGTGGAATTCCTCAAATCGAAGTAACATTTGACATTGACAAGAACGGTATCGTATCTGTTAAGGCCAAAGACCTTGGAACTCAAAAAGAACAAACAATTGTGATCCAATCGAACTCTGGTTTGACTGACGAAGAAATCGACCGCATGATGAAAGATGCAGAAGCAAACGCTGAAGCAGATAAGAAACGTAAAGAAGAAGTGGACCTTCGTAACGAAGTAGACCAAGCAATCTTTGCGACTGAAAAGACTATCAAGGAAACTGAAGGCAAAGGCTTCGACGCAGAACGCGACGCTGCCCAAGCTGCCCTTGATGACCTTAAGAAGGCGCAAGAAGACAACAACTTGGACGACATGAAAGCAAAACTTGAAGCATTGAACGAAAAAGCTCAAGGACTTGCTGTTAAACTCTACGAACAAGCAGCAGCAGCCCAACAAGCTCAAGCAGGAGCAGAAGGTGCACAAGCAACAGGAAACGCAGGCGATGACGTCGTAGACGGAGAGTTTACGGAAAAATAAGATGAGTGTATTAACAGAAGAGTATCTAAAAAGTACACGAAAACTTTATAATGATTTTTGTGATAAAGCTGATAGTTATGAATCTGCAAAAGATTTTATAGATAATATTCCAGCAGTATATTTGGCTAGATATAGAGAAATTATATTAGCTGAACATGAGAATTGTGTCAAAAATGATGAAGCGGTAAGGAATTTTGTTACTTCAGTATTGTTGTCAGCGCTAGTATCAGCACTAGTATCAGCAACCATACAAAAACCAGAATTTATAATATCGTTTATAATGGGCATGATTTGGGTTGTCGGTGTATTCCTTCTAATCTATTGGAATTTTATAGCAAATACTAAGAAGAGACAAAAATATATAAATATTTCTGTACTTATAGGATATTTAAAATCAAAATAAAGTTAATTTACTTATTTGCAGAGGTTGCAACCCAGCCTCTGTTTTTCGATAAAAAGGGACGGAATATCATTTGTTTGGGTTTTGTCTCATCAATATGAAAGAAAGGAACAAATGTGTTCAGGGAATTGAACACGGGTTCCCAAATTTCTTACTTAATATAACAGAAAGGAATTGAACCCGACCTAAATTCTCGGAAAAAAGATAAATCTGTCTAGGAGCATCGCTCCAGCGTCAGATTTCCTATTTTTCAGTCGAATTTTACGGTCTTGGTATCTTGTATGAACAATACTGAATTTTATGATCGTCTGGGGGTGTCAAAAAACGCTTCGGCAGACGAGATCAAAAAGGCTTATCGTAAGCTTTCGAAAAAATATCACCCAGATATCAATAAGGAGCCTGGTGCTGAGGAAAAGTACAAGGAAGTTCAAGAAGCCTATGAGACTTTGAGTGACGACCAAAAACGGGCTGCCTATGACCAATATGGTGCTGCAGGCGCCAATGGTGGATTTGGAGGCTTCGGTGGTGGAGCTGGCGGTTTCAATGGGGCAGGTGGCTTCGGTGGTTTTGAGGACATTTTCTCAAGTTTCTTCGGCGGAGGCGGTGCTTCACGCAATCCAAATGCTCCTCGCCAAGGGGATGACCTCCAGTATCGTGTGAACTTGACCTTTGAAGAAGCTATTTTTGGAGCTGAAAAAGAAGTTAAATACAACCGTGAAGCAAGCTGTCGTACATGTAATGGCTCAGGTGCTAAGCCAGGAACCAGTCCAGTCACTTGTGGACGCTGTCATGGTGCTGGTGTCATTAACGTCGATACGCAGACTCCGCTTGGTATGATGCGTCGTCAAGTAACCTGTGATGTCTGTCATGGTCGCGGAAAAGAAATCAAAGATCCATGTACAACATGTCACGGAACAGGGCATGAAAAACAAGATCATAGCGTACATGTCAAAATTCCTGCTGGTGTGGAAACTGGTCAACAAATTCGCCTAGCTGGTCAAGGTGAAGCTGGATTTAACGGTGGATCTTATGGTGACTTGTACGTGGTTGTTTCTGTGGAAGCCAGCGATAAGTTTGAACGTGAAGGAACTACTATCTTCTACAATCTCAACCTCAACTTTGTCCAAGCAGCTCTTGGTGACACAGTAGATATTCCAACTGTTCACGGTGATGTTGAATTGGTTATCCCAGAGGGGACTCAGACTGGTAAGAAATTCCGCCTACGTGGCAAAGGAGCTCCGAGTCTTCGTGGTGGTGCAGTTGGTGACCAATATGTTACCGTTAATGTCGTAACACCGACAGGCTTGAACGACCGCCAAAAAGCAGCGCTTAAAGAATTCGCAGCTGCTGGTGATTTGAAAGTCAATCCAAAGAAAAAGGGATTCTTTGACCATATTAAAGATGCCTTTGAAGGAGAATAAAGCAAAAAGAGCTGTCGGGCTCTTTTTACTTTATAGATTTTTTAAGACTTTTCTAAGTAATGACGGACGGTAGCGACCTTCTTTGAAGTTCTATACCTAAACTTTGAGCCTAGGTCTCAAAGTTTCCGGACACCTGAAACCAAGCTGTTTCAGGTGTTTTCATTACGGCGGAAAGCCTGGGAAAGTCTTCAATTTAGTTATGAAATGGTGAATAATACTCTTCAAAAATCTCTTCAAACCACGTCAGCGTCGGCTTGTCGTATATATGTTACTGAATTCGTCAGTTCTATCCACAACCTCAAAACGATGTTTTGAGCAGCCTGCGCCTAGCTTTCTAGTTTGCTCTTTGATTTTTATTGAGTATGAGTTGCCTAAATTATGATGTATAGTTGATGGGATATAACTTGTTTACCTTTTAAAAAAGAGCCGTTGGGCTCTTTTTACTTATCTTCGATTTCCTGTGTTTCTTTAATCACAGCTAGTCTAGTCTGGATATCCTTTTCCAAGACCTTAAACTTGTACGTTAGGTCTTCTTGGTATTCCTTGATGAGTTCTTTTTGTTGGTCGATGATTTGCAGGCTATTTTGGATAATATCTACATCGTCCTTGATAGCTTGAACGCGGTCAGTGGTATTCAAGACTTCATCTGTGATGGTTTGGCGATTTTTTGTGACCAGATAACTTCCAGCTGCAGCTCCTGCAAATAGCAGTAGATTAGATAATTTCATGGCAACTCCTTAGGCGTTTTTGATGGTTTCAGCGACTTGAGCGAGTTTGTCAAAGTCTGGTTCGTGGGCGATAAAATCAATCTTGAGGTCATCGTCCACACTGTAACGAGGCACGAGGTGAACGTGGGTATGAAAGACGGTTTGCCCTGCGATTTCTTCACAGTTGGCAATGATATTCATGCCAGCAGCCTTGGTAGCTTTCATGACTTTTTGAGCAATTGTTGGCACTTGGGCAAAGAGTTGGCTGGCGCTAGTGGCGTCCATTTCCAAAAGATTGCGATAGTGCTCTTTTGGTACGACCAAGGTGTGTCCTGGTGTTACTTGAGAGATATCAAGAAAGGCAAGAACCTGCTCATCTTCATATACTTTTGAAGCAGGAATTTCCCCTGCAATGATTTTACAAAAAATGCAATCTGACATAAAATCTACCTCTACTGTATTGAATTTTGATATAATATAGCTACATTATACCAGATTTGGAGAAAATATGTTAGAAATTAAAAACCTGACAGGTGGCTATGTTCATGTTCCTGTCTTGAAAGATGTGTCCTTTACTGTTGAAAGCGGGCAGTTGGTTGGTTTGATTGGTCTCAATGGTGCTGGTAAATCGACGACTATTAATGAGATTATCGGTCTGTTGACACCTTATAGTGGTTCTATCAATATCAATGGCTTGACCCTGCAAGAAGATGCGACAAGTTACCGCAAGCAAATTGGCTACATTCCAGAAACGCCTAGCCTGTATGAGGAATTAACCCTCAGAGAGCATATCGAAACGGTTGCCATGGCGTATGGTATTGAGCAAAAAGTGGCTTTTGAGCGAGTGGAACCTTTGTTGAAAATGTTTCGTCTGGATCAGAAATTAGACTGGTTCCCTGTTCATTTTTCAAAAGGGATGAAGCAGAAGGTCATGATTATCTGTGCTTTTGTGGTGGATCCAAGTCTCTTTATCGTGGATGAGCCTTTCCTTGGTCTTGATCCGCTGGCTATTGCGGACTTGATTCAGCTTTTGGAAGTGGAAAAGCAAAAGGGCAAGTCCATTCTCATGAGTACCCACGTGCTGGATTCGGCGGAGAAGATGTGTGATGCCTTTGTCATTCTCCACAAGGGTGAGGTGCGTGCTAAGGGAAATCTCCTGCAACTGCGCGAAGCCTTTGGTATGCCTGAGGCTAGTTTGAATGATATCTACTTGGCTCTGACCAAAGAGGAGGAGCTATGAAAGACTTGTTTTTAAAGAGAAAGCAGGCTTTTCGTAAGGAGTGTCTTGGTTATTTGCGCTATGTTCTCAATGATCACTTTGTCTTGTTCCTGCTAGTCCTGCTGGGTTTTCTAGCCTACCAGTACAGTCAACTCTTGCAACATTTTCCTGAAAATCATTGGCCTATCCTTTTATTTGTAGGAATTACCTCTGTTTTACTTTTGCTTTGGGGAGGAATTGCCACCTATATGGAGGCTCCAGACAAGCTCTTTCTCTTGGTCGGAGAAGAGGAAATCAAACTCCATCTCAAGCGTCAAACTGGCATTTCCCTAGCCTTTTGGCTCTTTGTCCAGACTCTTTTCTTGCTGTTATTTGCGCCCTTATTTTTAGCCATGGGTTATGGTTTGCCTGTTTTTCTGGTCTATGTGCTTTTATTGGGAGTAGGTAAATATTTCCTCTTTCGTCAAAAGGCTAGTAAATTTTTCACGGAAACTGGACTGGACTGGGACTATGTCATTTCCCAAGAAAGCAAGCGTAAGCAAGTTTTGCTTCGTTTCTTTGCCCTTTTTACGCAGGTCAAGGGAATTTCAAACAGCGTCAAGCGTCGTGTCTATCTGGACTTTATCCTAAAGGCCGTTCAGAAGGCGCCTGGGAAGATTTGGCAAAATCTCTATCTGCGTTCTTATCTGCGAAATGGAGACCTCTTTGCCCTCAGTCTTCGTCTTCTCTTGCTTTCCATACTGGCGCAGGTCTTTATCGAGCAAGCTTGGATTGCGACAGCAGTGGTAGTTCTCTTTAACTACCTCTTGCTCTTCCAGTTGCTGGCTCTCTATCACGCCTTTGACTACCAGTATTTGACCCAACTCTTTCCACTGGACAAGGGGCAAAAGGAAAAAGGCTTGCAGGCTGTAGTCCGAGGGTTGACCAGTTTTGTTTTACTGGTGGAATTAGTTGTTGGGCTGATTACCTTCCAAGAAAAACTAGCCCTTCTAGCCTTGCTAGGAGCTGGTTTGGTTTTACTAGTCTTGTACCTACCTTATCAGGTAAAACGTCAGATGCAGGACTAAGATGCTTATATGACACTAAAAAAGAAGTTGAGTTCAGTTTGTCTCAACTTCTTTTATTTTCTACAAGATAATGGTTGGTCCGTAGAGACTCAACTTGGTCTTGACTTGGTCAAAGTGGAAGCGGTCATAGGCTCGCCAAGCAGCGCGAGTTGGAGCATCTGGATCAAGAGCGCTGAGTCCCATGAGAAGACTGGAAGTCTGGTAAAATTTTTCCAGTTCAATCAAGAATCGATTATCCACTGTCTCAGCCTTGGCTAGAAAACCAAGAATAGAGTCTAATTGCTCTTGAAAGCGGACATCGTCAGCGGTTGCCTGTTTGCATGCTTGGTAGGCTTTGTTTAAGTCACTAATCAAAGTCTGAGCTCTTTTGATAGGGTCTGTATCTGTCATGAGAATTCCTCCTTTAATCTGGGTGCCAGTCTTGTTTCTAGCAACTGTGTTTTGATACTGTTAGTCTATCACTTTTATCTCCTTTTTCACCTTCAAATCTTTAATTGTCCTTGAAATGTCTTGAATTGCGCTGAGTGAATTTTATGATAAAATAGTTGTAAGCTCGTCATGATGTTGTAGAAAAATAGTCCTTTTAGGAGTTTTCAAAGACTGTTTAGGATTGGGTGCGCTTGTGTGAGAACTTTTCTGTTATTCTTTTCTTAGGAGGAGAATCCAATGAAACATATGATTATTCAGACACAGAAAACAGTTTATAAAGTAAACATCGACGATGTCTACTATATCCAAACACATCCAACTAAAGCCCATACTGTACAGATTGTTACAGAAGAAGCTAGTTTTAATATGGTTCAAAATTTAAGTGATCTTGAGAACCAATATGGGAAAACCTTGATGAGATGTCATCGAAATTGTTTGGTCAATCTTGATAAAGTGAAATCGATTGATTTTCAAGAAAGAATCCTTTTTCTCGGAGAAGAAGGTCAATACGCTGTCAAGTATGCCAGACGTCGCTATAGAGAAATTCGTCAAAAATGGTTGAAAGAAGGAGAGTAGGAAGATGAGAATATTTGTTTTGGAAGATGATTTTTCCCAACAGACTAGGATTGAAACGACGATTGAGAAACTTTTGAAAGAACATCATATCATTCCCAGCTCTTTTGAGGTCTTTGGTAAGCCAGACCAGCTACTGGCAGAGGTGCATGAGAAGGGCGCACATCAGCTATTCTTTTTGGATATTGAGATTCGAAACGAGGAGATGAAGGGGCTAGAAGTGGCTAGAAAGATTCGAGATCGGGATCCATATGCCCTGATCGTCTTTGTGACGACTCACTCGGAGTTTATGCCCCTGTCCTTTCGCTACCAAGTGTCTGCTTTGGACTATATTGATAAGGCCCTTTCGGCAGAGAAGTTTGAATCTCGTATCGAGACAGCCCTCCTCTATGCCAATGGTCAAGACAGTAAAAGTCTGGCGGAAGATTGCTTTTATTTTAAATCAAAATTTGCTCAATTCCAGTATCCTTTTAAAGAGGTTTACTATCTCGAAACGTCCCCAAAATCTCATCATGTTATTCTCTATACCGAGACGGACAGACTGGAATTTACAGCGAGTTTAGAGGAGATTCTCAAGCAGGAGCCTCGTCTCCTGCAGTGCCATCGCTCTTTTCTTATCAATCCAGCAAATGTGGTGCATTTAGATAAGAAAGAAAAACTGCTTTTCTTTCCCAATGGTGGAAGCTGTCTAATCGCGCGTTATAAGGTCAGGAAAGTGTCTGAAGCTATCAATAACTTACACTGATTAAGGAGAAATTATGGCTGTTGCTTGGATATTGTTGTATACGCTTGTTATTAATGGACTAGAAATTGTCATTTTCTTTAAGGTAGATGGAATTGGTCTCACTTTTGAGAGGATTTTCAAAGCTTTTCTTCTGAAATTTCTTCTAGGAGCCATTTTTGCGACTTTTCAATTTTTGGATGTAAGTGAATATTTGTCCTATTTTATAGAACCTTTGTTCGGTATAGGTCTATCTTTCTTATTGTTAAGAGGGCTTCCTAAAAAAATCCTTATTTTTTATGGTCTCTTCCCAATGATATTAGTAGAGCTCTTTTACAGAGGTGTTTCCTATTTTGTGCTTCCATTTTTGGGGCAAGGAATTGTAGATGGGGATGGCAATCCTATCTTTGTATTGATTATGATATTCGTTTGCTTCATAGTTTTAGTCTTTTTGAAATGGTTAGACTATGATTTCACTAGATTGAGAAAGGAGTTTCTCGATAAAGGTTTTCAAAAGTCTCTTACTAAGATTAACTGGGTAATGGGGTCTTATTATCTAGTGATGCAAAGTCTATCTTACCTTGAATATGAACAAGGTATTCAATCAAAGACTGTTCGCCATCTGATTCTAGTGTTTTACCTCCTCTTTTTTATGGGGGTTATCAAGAAATTAGATACCTATTTGAAGGACAAACTCCATGAGAGATTGGACCAAGAGCAGGCCTTGCGCTATAGAGATATGGAACGCTATAGTCGGCATATAGAGGAGCTTTACAAGGAAGTACGGAGTTTTCGCCATGACTACACCAACCTCTTGACTAGTTTACGTCTGGGTATTGAAGAGGAGGATATGGAGCAGATAAAAGAGGTCTACGGCTCCGTCTTAAAAGATTCCAGTCAGAAATTGCAGGACAATAAATATGACCTTGGGCGATTGTTGAATGTTCGGGACCGCGCCCTCAAAAGTCTCCTAGCAGGGAAATTTCTAAAAGCTAGAGAAAAGAACATTGTCTTTAATGTTGAAGTTCCTGAGGAGATTCAGGTTGAGGGGATGAGCCTACTTGATTTTCTAACCATTGTGTCTATCCTTTGTGATAATGCTATTGAAGCCAGTGCAGAGACTAGTCAACCTCATGTTTCAATTGCCTTTTTTAAAAATGGAGCACAGGAGACCTTTATCATTGAAAACTCCATCAAAAAAGAGAGCATAGATATTTCTGAAATCTTCTCCTTTGGAGCCAGTTCTAAAGGGGAGGATAGAGGAGTTGGTCTCTATACCGTCATGAAGCTTGTGGAAAGCCATCCCAATACCAGTCTAAATACCACCTGCCAAAATCAAGTATTTCGTCAGGTGTTTACTATAATACATACAGAATGATAAAAAATAAGACCGAGAGTGCTTGTTTCTCGGTCTTATTTTTATAGCTGAATAGGTAGTTCAAGTGCTTTTGTGATTTTAAATTTACCTAAAATTGTTTCATGTAAGAGTTCTTCCCACCATCCTCCACCTGTAATCTGGTTGAGTTCAGTAGTTGTTAGTTTTTGAAATGAAGTTAGGTTTTGTTTCTTATCCATGTTATGATTCTCCTTTTTGATAAGATAATAAATAGTTATAGAGTGTTATCTGAAAATTAATCAGAATGGGTTAAAATTTTATCTTTGAAATAATCAAAATATGTTTTCTTTGCAGTTACACTAGTGACGCGACCTTGTAAGCCATATTGGATAAGTTTACTATCCTCATTAGATAGTTTTGCAAGAGCGGTTAATTTAAAGAGATTACCTTGCTCTGTTCTGGTAGGAGTTTGGTCAATTGTCTGAAGTTGGCCGATGATGGTAATGCCGTGATTTCCAATCTTCTCCAGTTTTAATCTTACAGTTTGTCCTTTATCTAGTAGAGGTAGATAGTCAGAAGATACGTAGTAAGTGATTAGTACTTCTCTTGTATCTGTGATGACAGGGAATATTTGAGCAATTTCTGTACCAGTTGGAATTCTATTTTTACCTTCAAATTCGCTGTTCAGATGAACGATACCTTTATTTGGGGCGGTTAAGGTATTGTTTTCTAAGCGCTGTGTCGCTTGATCTAGCTGTACTTTTAATTCTGTTAATTGGTTCTCCACGGTTAGTTGTTGCTGAGAAGCTGTCTGTAAAAACTGAGTGCGGAGTACTTCAATTTTGGTTGCTAAACTATTATCATAAGTTGCTACACTTCCGATACCAGCTTGCTGAATTTTGAGGCTTGCGATAGATGATTCAAGACCTGCAATACTTTGATTAATTTGAGATAAAAATGGCTCCTCTGCAGTTCCTTGTGTTTGTCCTTGTGAGGCTACAAGATAACGATTCAAAATTGACTGGTGCGGATTGCCAGTTGGTAAGCGAGCCCTTTTATTTATGATAGTATCTCTCAATTCTCGATATTCTCCAATTTGTTGTTGAACTTTTGTAATTTCTTGTTCGATGGCTGATGAACTGCTATTGGCAAGATTAGCTTGATTTGAAACCTCAGTGTTAGTCTTTGTGATACCCAGTTCAATATCATGAGCTTGTTTAGTAAAATTCCTAAAGGTATTATGGTAGCCAAATTCATCCTCGCCAGAAAAAAGATCAGTCGCTTTTTCTAAGCTTTGTTTCAAAATTCCAAGTCCTTCTTTTTGCTTCTCAAGTCTTTGTAATTGAGTTTCTAAGGCAGTTTTCTGACTTTCTTCCATTGTTTCAGAGTATTTGATGAGTAAGTCACCTTTTTCAACTACTTGATTTGCCACTAAATGATTAGCAAGGATAGGATTATCACTGGTTGACTGAATGGATGCAATGACACTTGTAGGGGCGATTTCTCCTTGGGAAGTAACAGTAATTTCTTTTGTGGCAACAAGGGAGAAAATCAAGATGAAAGTAAATAGTAATGAAAGAGGTATAATTAACATTGTCGCATAGTTATGGTAACGTCTCTGATAAAACTCGACGCTTCTAAAAAGATTAGGATTCATGACATTCTCCTTATTTATTGAACAGATGATGGTAGAAGCCTTGCGCCTGCATTAACTCTTGGTGACTACCAACTTCAATGATTTTCCCCTGGTCAAGAACAATGACACGGTTGGTTCGTTCGGCTATACTGAGACGATGGGCTACAAAGAGAATGGTTTTATCAGTTAGGGACATAAGATTATCTATAACTTTTTTCTCAGTCAAGACATCAAGACCGCTAGTAGCTTCATCTAGTATTAGAACAGGAGCTTTAGTTAAAAGAGCACGAGCGAGGGCTATTCGTTGCTTTTGTCCTCCTGATAGACCAGCTCCATCAGAGAGCTGAGTTTGATAGCCCATAGGCATTCTTTCAATGTCTTGACGGATTTCAGCTAATTCACAAGCTCTTAGAATATCTTCTTGGCTAATCATATGATTACCGCCCAAGGTTAAGTTTTCCAAGATAGAGCCATTAAAGATATAGGCTTGTTGAGGTAGGTAATTAATATGACGGCGCAAGACTTTTTTATAAATGTTTTTAATATCCTGATGATTGATGGAAATATGTCCTTTGTAAGGTTCAAAGAAATTGACAATCATTTTGGCTAAAGTTGTTTTACCAGAACCACTAACTCCAACTAGGCTAACCTTATCTCCTTGTTTAATCGTGAGATTAATATCTGTTAAGGTATCTCGTCCAAAACCATACTTATAAGAAAGGTCATCAAATTCAATATCGCCCATCAAAAAATGTGAATGAACAGGGTTTTCTTGAACTTTAAATTCAGATTCGACTAGATAGACTTCGTTCAAACGGTTATTAGCAACCTTCGCAGATTGGAGTTTGGTTTGGAGGTTGATAATATTTTCCATAGGAGTTGTAAAGTAAGAAAGAAGTGTGTTAAAGGTAATCAGCTGACCGATAGAAATTTTACTCGACATGACTAATTGAGCGCCAAACCATAGGATAAGGATATTCAGAACTAATTTTGTTCCCTGCTTTAAACTCGTTTGTAAAATAGAATATTTACTGAGCTTAAAGGATTTTTCCAAATAATCTACAAATTCGCTGTCTATATTTTGATAGCGATTTTCTTCACTCGTGAGCGACTTGATAGTTTCAATCCCGTTGATATCTTCGATAATGGCAGAGCTAACCATAGAATTACTTTGCATGACATCATGGTTCATTTTTTCGAAAGGCTTCATAAAAGAAAAGATGATGAACATGTATATAGGAATGGAAATAAGAGAAAGAAGGAAGAGATTAGGGTTTTGTGCCAGTAAGACTCCCCCTACAAGAATCAGAATGGAAACATCCAGAAAAAGAGAAAGAATGGTAGAAGCCAAGGCATCTATAATAGAGTTAGCATCTGTGAACCGTGAAATGATTTCTCCTGTACGGCGTGTCGCAAAGAAAGACATAGGAAGTTCAAAAATATGGCGAATATAGGATAAAATCACATCGATACTTAATCTCTGACTCAGAACAGTTAGGAGATAATCTCTGGAGAAGCCCATGACTTGTTGGAGGATATAGGTGATAACCAGACCAACTGAGACGATTCCTAAAGTTGATTTCATCTGATTTGGAATGTATTCATCCAAGATTCCTTGAAGATAATAAGAACCACCTATATTGATAATCGTGACCAATAAGCTTGAGAGAACGATGTAAGCAATGAGAGATTTTTGTTTGAAAATCAGAGGAAGGAAGCTTAGTAGACCATTCTTTTTATCTTTATGGGGTTGATAGCTGGGTTTGGGAGCTAGAAAAATAGCTACTCCAGTCCATTCAGAGAAAAAGCGTTCTTTTGACATTTTAGTGATTTTTACAGAAGGGTCAGGATCACCAATAATCAGATAGTCTTTCTTTGTTTGATAGACAACATAGTAATGTTGGAGTTTTCCTTCTTTGTTAACGTGAACGATAAATGGATAGGGGACATCACTCATGTCAAAGAGCGTTTTATCTGCTTGGACAGGTCTTGTTTCAAAGCCCATTTCATCAGCGGCTTTTACAATGCCAAGAGCAGTCGTTCCTTCTTTATTGGTCTTTGCAAGTTCTCTCAAGTGAGCTAGAGAAAAATCTGAACCATAGAATTTAGCAATCGAGGCTAAGGCAGCAACACCGCAGTCTCTAGCATCTATTTGAGGAACAAATGTACGTTTATAAGAAGTCATTGGCAATTCCTTTCATATAGTAGATAGGTATATTATGCCATAAAAATAAGTTCATATTTTATGAAATCTTGAATAGTCATTGAAAGTTCCTGAATGGTAAAAAAAGTGATTAGAAATTATCTTTTTAAAAAAATTTAGAGGTAGTTTTAAATAAAAAAGCTAATTTAAGACGTTTCGATGACAATTCAAGATTTGGATGAAAAATTTTAAAAAACAATGATATACTAAACTTGTCAAAGTTGCAACAAGACAAAAATTAAAAATAAAAAAGGAGTATTTGTCATGGATACAAAAATTATGGAACAATTTCATGAAATGGATATAGCTATGTTATCTAGTATTGAAGGAGGCAAGAATAATTGGCAAACTAATGTCTTCGAAGGTGGTAGTGCTGCTTTTGGTGGCTGGGGGTTAGGGACAGCTATTTGTGCTGCGAGTGGTGTTGGAGCACCATTTATGGGAGCATGTGGATACATAGGAGCTAAATTTGGTGTGGCTCTTTGGGCAGGAGTAACAGGGGCAACGGGTGGATTTTAACAAAAGGAGATTTGTATGAATACTTATTGTAACATAAATGAAACAATGCTGAGTGAGGTTTACGGAGGTAATTCCGGAGGAGCAGCTGTAGTTGCTGCTTTAGGTTGTGCAGCGGGTGGAGTGAAATATGGGAAAATTCTAGGACTATGGGGCGCTGCAATAGGAGGAATTGGAGGAGCAGTGGTTTGTGGATATTTAGCCTATACCGCTACATCATAAAAATGAAAGCTATATTTTATGAAGGCTATATTCTTTATTGTTCTCTTCGCTTTTCAAACCTACCTTGTTTATCTATCTATAAGTATCTCTGATAAAAAACAAAAGACTATTGAATTAACATCATTGAATTGTTTTGTCATATTATTTCTAATCTATGATAAATTAATTTTTCTCTTTATTGCCTATGTTTTTTTGATAATTTTTATATTAAACTTGTTCCGTAACTGAAAAGTGACATACTATATGAATACAAAAATGATGTCACAATTTTCTGTTATGGATAATGAAATGCTTGCTTGCGTTGAAGGTGGAGATATTGATTGGGGAAGAAAAATTAGTTGTGCAGCAGGGGTTGCATATGGCGCAATTGATGGGTGTGCAACAACGGTTCGACATTTCTATTGGGACTATTCGCTATATGAATAGGTGAAATTGGTGCTGTACTAAGTGGGATTGGTGGTGCACTCACCTGTTAGCATAGGAAAGGAGATAGTAATGAAAAAAATATTTGCAACAAAACGCAATGTATTCTTAGTGAGGTTGTTGTTTGGTCAGATACCTTTGGTAGTTTCTACTTATCTATTTCTATCTAGTCAGTTTTTAAATTTTTCCTTAGTTTTCCAATTTCTTTTAGTGGTTATTAACTTGGCTTCTATTTTGGTCACTGTTTATCTCACTAGGGAAATGAGGATAAGAGAGTTTGAAGATGATGATTTGGTTAGTCCTAGAACCAATCAACTCATGTTCATCGGCTTGACAGGTTTCATGTCAATTATTTGTTTGTATAGAGGTATCACAGCAGGAGAATTCTACCAACAACTAATCGCTTATATTGGTGCTATTCTATGCTTGATTATTATGCTTTTGCTCATTTGGGGCTTGAAGTATTATAAAAAGTAGAGCTTAATGAAGTATAAAAGAAAAGGGTAAGTGTTTTCGCAATACTTACCCTTTTATAATGAAGTTTTTGCAATTCAAGATGTTTTGATGACAATTCAAGATTTGGATGAAAAATTTTAAAAAACAATGATATACTAAACTTGTCAAAGTTGTAACAGGACAAAAATTAAAAATAAAAAGGAGTATTTGTCATGAATACAAAAATGATGGAACAATTTGAGATTATGGATACTGATATGCTTACTTGCGTTGAAGGTGGCGGATGCAATTGGGGAGATTTTGCCAAAGCAGGTGTTGGAGGAGGAGTAGCACGAGGTCTTCGGCTAGGAATTAAAACAAGAACATGGCAAGGTGCAGCAGCTGGTGCTGCAGGAGGAGCTATACTTGGAGGTGTAGCTTATGCAGCCACATGTTGGTGGTAATTATGGATTTTAAAAGTTTTATTATTGGTTTAGTAGTTGGTATGTTAGGCCCCTATATGGATGATTTAATTAGAAAAATATTTTCAAAATCTCCCAAAAAGAATAAGGATAGTACTTTCTAAAGAATCAATTTCTCCCCTGTATTTGCTAGATTAATTTACAGGGGAGTTTCTTTAATATTATTTCGTCTGTCAAAGTGATATGGGATAGCAGGGTGAAAAGTTTACCAACAAGTCGGTATCAAGACAATATAAAGAGGAAAGTATGTTTTTCATGCTTGCTTTTTTTAATTTTTTTACAATTCAAGATGTTTCGATGACAATTCAAGATTTGGATGAAAAACTTTAACAAATAGTGCTATACTGAAATTGTCAAAGTTGCAACAGGACAAAAATTAAAAATAAAAAAGGAGTATTTGTCATGAATACAAAAATGATGGAACAATTTGAGATTATGGATACTGATGTGCTTGCTTGTATTGAAGGTGGCGGTTGGATAAAATGTGGACTCGGTGTAGTTGGAGGTGCATTGACTGGAGGAGTTGCTGGTGGTGCTGTGGGCACTGTAACGCTACCTATCATTGGTACTGTATCTGGAGCGGCTGCTGGTTTTTGGGGTGGAGGTGCAACGGGTGCTGCTACCTTCTGTTAAAAATCGCTCTTCGTTGATAAGATGGACTGACTTGGAATGGAGTGAATAATTATGGATAAGAAAAAAATAGTTTCGACTATAGTATTGTTAGTATTTCTTATAGTGTCAGTGGCTAATTTTTTTAGAGACTTAAACCCATTACTGTTCATTTTAAATATTATTGGCCTGTCTTGCTTTTCAGTGCTAACATACATTAACATAAAAGAAATGCTCTTAAATATACGTAAATGATGATTTGGTTAGTCCTAGAACCAATCAACTCATGTTCGTCGGCTTGACAGGTTTTATGTCTATTATTTGTTTGTATAGAAGTATCACAGCAGGAAAATTCTACCAACAAATAATCGCCTATATTGGTGATATTCTCTGCTTGATTGTCATGTTTTTACTCATTTGGGGCTTGAAGTATTATAAAAAGTAGAGCTTAATGAAGTATAAAAGAAAAGGGTAAGTGTTTTCGCAATACTTACCCTTTTATAATGAAGTTTTTGCAATTCAAGATGTTTCGATGACCATTTAAGATTTAGATGAATTTGTAATCTTAAATAAGGTAAGATAAAGATAACAAATGTAAAGGAGTATTCTTATGAAGAAACAAAATATAAAATCGCTATTACTTGTACCACTTGTATTTGCATCTATTACTACGGGTGTTGTATATGCAGAAGAACATCCTACTACTTCATCTATCCAGGCGAATGATAGTTCTGTTGTGGCACCAGATTTGCCATCGGCTAAGGAAAAGGTGGAGCATAAACCTTCTGTTGTAACTCCAGAAGAATATGAGAAGAATGTTACGGACTTTAAAAAGATAGATATTGAAGCTGTTCGTCAATCTTTTACAGAGGATCAATTGGAACATACTATTTATTTTGGTAGAAAAACTTGCTCTCATTGTCGTCAATTTTCTCCTGAATTGAAAGAATTTAATAACTTGATTGAAAAGAAGTTAGAGTATTATGATTTGGATGGTAAGGATTTTGATGAGGAAGCGAGAGAGTTTCTATTTAAAAAAGTCGGTATTCCAGGAACACCAACAATTTTGTATTTAAGAAATGGACATCCGACATCTGGATGGGTTGGTGGCGGAGCAACTGCACAACAGGTGTATGATTATATGTACTCGAGAAACTCACCTAAGCAAACGGAGACAGTGAAATCTTCTGAGGAAACAGTAACTGAAAGTGTCCGTGATGAGAATACTAGAAGTGACAGCATGAATATTAGTGATAAAGTTGTAAGTGACAGCAAAGGTATGAGTGATGAAAAAAGAACTGAAATGAAAATATCCAATGTTAATCCCAATTCTAATAGTGAAAATAGTGGGAAAGTGAAGAGTACAAACTCAACTTCTGAAGCTAAAACTACTCAATCTGACAATTTAGCAATGTTAGACAATAAGAATCAATTGGAAACTCCTAAACCTATTTTTGATGTTGCTCAAGAAAATAAAACTCCTTCAACTGATGTTAAGGGGACTGATTATGTAAGCAAATCTATTACTTCGAATGAAAAATTATTACCGAAAACAGGAGAGGAAGAAAGTTACCAACTGCTTCGGCTGGCTGTCGCGTTTTTTATGACTTCTGTAATGATTAAAGTGAAACAAAAAATTCATAAATAAAAATAGATGGTAAACAGGTGCAATGATACTATTTGTTTGTAATAATATATGGCTAACATTTGCCTATAGACAAGAGTGAAAGGGCAAGTATGTTTTTAATGCTTGCTTTTTAAATTTTTTAACAATTCAAGACGTTTCGATGACAATTCAAGATTTGGATGAAAAAAATTAATAAACGATGATATACTAAACTTGTCAAAGTTGCAACAAGACAAAAATTAAAATTAAAAATAAAAAAGGAGGTATTCCTCATGGAAACAAAAACAACGACTCAATTTGCAGTTATGGATAATGAAATGCTTGCTCGTATAGAGGGTGGGGATGTATCTGATATTTATAGAGGGTACGCTAATCAGGTAAGTCCATTCGGTTCTTACCCTCCTATATTAAAAAATTCAGGTCCTTTTCCAGTAAGTGGTTACTGCCCGCGCGGTTATCATGACCGTGGTTATATAGGAGCGGGTTTTCATTTATGTGGAATATAGGCTGAAATACAAGAAATGAGGAAGAATTTCTATGAAAAAGTATCAACTTCTATTCAAAATAAGTGCAGTCTTCTCTTACTTATTTTTCGTATTTGGTCTTTCTCAGCTGACGCTTATCGTCCAAAATTATTGGCAATTTTCTTCCCAGATTGGCAATTTCGTCTGGATTCAAAATATCTTGAGTTTACTATTTAGCGGAGTCATGATTTGGATTCTGGTTAAGACAGGTCATGGTTATCTCTTTCACATTCCAAGAAAAAAATGGCTTTGGTATTCGATTTTGACAGTATTAGTGCTAGTGCTCCAGATCTCTTTTAACGTTCAGATAGCTAAACATGTTCAGTCAACTGCTGAAGGTTGGGCCGTATTGATCGGTTATAGTGGGACCAACTTTGCTGAGCTAGGTATCTATGTAACCCTGTTTTTCCTGACTCCACTAATGGAAGAGTTGATTTATAGAGGATTACTGCAACACGCCTTTTTTAAGTATTCGAGATTTGGCCTTGATTTGCTTCTTCCGTCAATTTTATTTGCTCTTCCTCATTTTTCAAACTTACCTAGTCTGTTAGATATTTTCGTCTTTGCGACATTTGGCATCATCTTTGCCGGTTTGACCCGCTATACCAAGAGTATTTATCCATCCTATGCGGTGCATGTGATCAATAATATTGTAGCGACCTTCCCGTTTTTGCTGACTTTTCTACATAGGGTCTTGGGGTAAAAAAAGCAAAAGGCTTGCTTTTCAGCCATAGAGGAGGTTATCATGTATAAACGCTTATTTTTCCTAGATTCCAAAACCTTAGACTGGTTGACACCCTATATTCTAGTCTTGGCTTCTGACACCATTGCCTTTAATGTTTTTGTGCTAACCTTTGTATCTGCGGTGGTCTTTAATTTCCTAAACCCCATGCTATCTTTAATGGCTATCTTTTTAGGGGGTGGTTATGTGGTCGGATTTTGGTTACTCAAATGGTTTGTTTTGGAAAGGCTAGAACTAAAGAATAACGCGTAGGAAGTCTGTTTGGTGAGGAGGATAATTTTATGGAGTTTTTTGATAAATTTCATGCCTTGTGCTTTGGATTTTTAGTACTAATAATCGTCATTACAGTTCCTTATACGATTAACCATGGGGACTTTTTTCAAAATGAATTTGCATTGATTCTTGTAAGTCTTCTAGTAACCTCGCTGAGCGTTGCTTATGCTAGAAAGTTTGATATAATTTCTTTTGGGATGTTAAGCAAGAAAGACCTTTTGCTTTTCATTGCAATCTTTCTTCTAAGTGTACTTGAGACGCTGGTTTATATTCATTTCTTCGCTATTTCTTCTGGCGCAGGAGTTCAACACTTGGCGGAAGTCAGCAGAGGAATTTCTCTGTCTTTGATTTTGACTTCCTCAGTTTTTGGCCCCATCCAGGAGGAACTCATTTTCAGAGGACTTCTTCAAGGTGCGGTTTTTGACAATTCTTGGTTAGGGCTTGTGCTAACTTCCTCTCTCTTTTCTTTTATGCATGGTCCTTCTAATGTCCCTTCGTTTATTTTTTATCTACTTGGGGGCTTGTTACTGGGATTTGCTTATAAAAAGAGCCAAAACCTATGGGTTTCTACTCTAGTTCACATGTTTTACAATGCTTGGCCACTCTTATATTATTTATAAAAATCATGAAAGGTAAGCAGAAGACGGTGCTTGCCTTTTTCTTTCTATAATGATACCCAAGCCAATCCAGAGGCTTTTCTTTGAGAATCGGGTGTGGAGCGGTTGACGAATAGGCCAAAAACTAGTAGAATAGTAAGGAAACTTTATACGGAGGAAAGAAATGGATTTGGGTGATAATGAGCTAACACTGACTCCCATACCTGGGAAAAGTGGCAAGGCTTATATGGGTAGCTATCCTGATGGGAAGCGCATCTTTGTAAAAATGAACACCTCTCCAATCCTACCTGGTCTAGCTAGAGAACAAATTGCTCCACAATTATTATGGAGTCGCCGTTTGGCAGATGGGCGTGATATGTGTGCTCAAGAATGGTTGACAGGCAAGATATTGACCCCCTATGATATGAATCGTAAACAAATCGTCAATATTTTAACCCGCCTTCATCGCTCACGTCCTTTGATGACACAGTTGAGTCGTTTGGGCTATGCCATGGAAACACCTGTAGATTTACTACAGTCTTGGCAGGAAACGGCTCCAGATGCTTTGCGTAAAAATCATTTTATCAGTGAAGTGATGGCTGATTTACGTCAGACTATTCCAGGATTTAGAGAGGACTATGCGACCATTGTCCATGGAGATGTACGACATAGTAATTGGATTGAGACAGATAGTGGCTTGATTTATTTGGTAGATTGGGATTCGGTTCGCTTGACCGACCGCATGTTTGATGTGGCCCATATGCTCTGCCATTATATTCCAGAACATCAGTGGAAGGAATGGTTGACCTACTACGGTTACAAGTATAATCAAACGGTATTAAGTAAATTGTATTGGTACGGTCAATTGTCTTATTTGAGCCAGATTTCCAAGTATTATATGAACCAAGATTTAGAAAATGTTAATCGGGAGATTCATGGCTTGCGTCACTTCCGAGACAAGTATGGAAAGAGAAGATGAGAGTTAGAAATCGTAAAGGGGCGACAGAATTACTAGAGGCAAATCCCCAGTATGTGGTCCTCAATCCCTTGGAAGCCAAGGGGAAATGGCGGGACTTGTTTGGCAATGACAATCCCATTCATGTGGAAGTTGGAAGTGGGAAGGGTGCCTTTGTTTCAGGTATGGCAAAGCAGAACCCTGACATCAACTATATCGGGATTGATATTCAAAAGTCTGTTTTAAGCTATGCTTTAGACAAGGTTCTTGAAGTTGGAGTGCCTAACATCAAGCTCTTGTGGGTAGATGGTTCTGACTTGACTGACTACTTTGAAGACGGTGAGATTGATCGCTTGTATCTGAACTTTTCAGATCCATGGCCGAAAAAACGCCATGAAAAGCGTCGTTTGACCTACAAGACCTTCTTGGATACCTTCAAACGTATCTTGCCTGAAAATGGAGAAATTCATTTCAAGACGGATAACCGTGGCTTGTTTGAGTACAGTTTAGTGAGCTTTTCTCAGTATGGCATGAAGCTCAATGGTGTCTGGCTAGACTTACATGCCAGTGATTTTGAAGGCAATGTCATGACAGAATACGAGCAAAAATTCTCCAATAAGGGGCAAGTTATCTACCGAGTTGAGGTAGAATTTTAAGAAATAGCCTGAAATCAGGCTGTATAAGTGCTTTTGCTTTACATAAGTTAGCAAATGTGATATACTAAGAGTAAGAATATGAAAAGTGAGGCGGGGAAATATCTTCGCCTCTTGCTTATGAGGAGGTGGACGCAATCGCAACAATCGTAGAATTAGTCAGAGAAGTTGTAGAACCTGTCATAGAAGCTCCTTTCGAGCTCGTGGATATCGAGTATGGAAAGATTGGCAGTGACATGATTCTCAGTATTTTTGTAGATAAACCTGAAGGAATTACCTTGAACGACACGGCAGACTTGACAGAAATGATCAGTCCTGTCCTAGATACCATCAAGCCAGATCCCTTCCCAGAACAATATTTCCTAGAAATCACCAGTCCAGGTTTGGAACGTCCTTTAAAAACCAAGGATGCCGTTGCTGGAGCAGTTGGGGAATACATCCATGTCGGGCTCTACCAAGCCATCGATAAGCAAAAGGTCTTTGAAGGAACCTTGTTGGCCTTCGAAGAGGACGAGTTGACTATGGAATATATGGACAAGACGCGTAAGAAAACCGTCCAAATTCCATACAGTTTAGTATCAAAAGCACGTTTAGCAGTTAAATTATAGAAAAAGAAAGGATAGCTTTTGAGGATTCAAAAGTGAAGAAAACATGAGTAAAGAAATGCTAGAGGCCTTCCGCATTTTGGAAGAAGACAAGGGAATCAAAAAAGAAGACATCATCGACGCAGTAGTAGAGTCGCTTCGTTCCGCTTATCGCAGACGCTATGGTCAGTCAGACAGCGTAGCTATTGACTTCAACGAAAAAACAGGTGACTTTACAGTTTATACTGTCCGTGAAGTTGTTGATGAAGTATTTGATAGCCGTTTGGAGATCAGCTTGAAAGATGCTCTTGCCATTAATTCAGCTTATGAACTTGGAGACAAAATCAAGTTTGAAGAAGCACCAGCTGAGTTTGGTCGTGTAGCAGCCCAATCTGCCAAACAAACCATCATGGAAAAAATGCGCAAGCAAACACGTGCCATCACTTACAATACTTACAAAGAACATGAGCAAGAAATCATGTCTGGTACAGTAGAACGCTTTGACAACCGCTTTATCTATGTCAACCTTGGTAGCATCGAAGCCCAATTGTCAAAACAAGACCAAATTCCTGGAGAAGTTTTTGCTTCTCATGATCGTATCGAAGTTTATGTTTACAAGGTTGAAGACAACCCTCGTGGTGTGAACGTCTTTGTTAGCCGTAGCCATCCAGAAATGATCAAACGTTTGATGGAGCAAGAAATTCCAGAAGTTTATGATGGAACTGTTGAAATCATGAGCGTGGCTCGTGAAGCAGGTGACCGTACGAAGGTTGCTGTTCGTAGCCACAATCCAAACGTGGATGCTATCGGTACAATCGTTGGACGTGGTGGTGCTAATATTAAGAAGATTACTAGCAAATTCCACCCAGCTCGTTACGATGCTAAAAATGACCGCATGGTACCAATCGAAGAAAATATCGATGTTATCGAGTGGGTAGCAGATCCAGCTGAATTTATCTACAATGCCATCGCTCCTGCTGAGGTTGACCAAGTTATCTTTGATGAAAACGACAGCAAACGTGCCTTGGTGGTTGTTCCAGATAACAAGCTTTCTCTTGCCATTGGTCGTCGTGGACAAAACGTGCGCTTGGCGGCTCACTTGACTGGTTACCGTATCGATATCAAGTCTGCTAGCGAATTTGAAGCCATGGAAGAAGCTGGTTCGGTAGATTTGGAAGCAGAAAACGATACTGTAGAAGAATAAAAGCTGCTAGAGGAGGGAAAGATGAAAACAAGAAAAATCCCTTTGCGCAAGTCTGTCGTGTCCAACGAAGTGATTGATAAGCGTGATTTGCTCCGCATTGTCAAGAACAAGGAAGGACAAGTCTTTATTGATCCTACGGGCAAGGCCAATGGCCGCGGCGCTTATATCAAACTAGACAATGCAGAAGCCCTAGAGGCGAAAAAGAAGAAGGTCTTTAACCGCAGCTTTAGCATGGAAGTGGAAGAAAGCTTTTATGACGAGTTGATCGCTTATGTGGATCACAAAGTGAAAAGAAGAGAGTTAGGACTTGAATAAGCAAAAGATAAGTAATCTCTTGGGACTTGCTCAGCGAGCAGGGCGGATTATATCGGGTGAAGAATTGGTGGTCAAGGCCATTCAAGACGGCAAGGCCAAGTTGGTCTTTCTAGCTCATGATGCTGGACCCAATCTGACCAAGAAGATTCAAGATAAAAGTCATTATTATCAAGTGGAAATTGTAACCGTGTTTTCAACACTGGAATTAAGCATAGCAGTCGGGAAATCGAGAAAGGTTTTGGCTGTAACAGATGCTGGATTTACAAAGAAAATGAGGTCTCTTATGGAATAGAAGAGGAGGACATGATTTGTCTAAGAAAAGATTGTACGAAATCGCAAAAGAACTTGGAAAAGAAAGTAAAGAAGTTGTAGCGCGTGCAAAAGAGTTGGGCTTGGATGTGAAAAGCCACTCATCAAGTGTGGAAGAAGCTGTCGCTGCAAAAATTGCTGCCAGCTTTAAGCCTGCAGCTGCTCCGAAAGTAGAAGCAAAACCTGCAGCACCAAAAGTAAGTGCAGAAAAGAAAGCCGAAAAATCTGAGCCAGCTAAACCAGCTGTAGCTAAGGAAGAGGCAAAACCTGCTGAGCCAGTCGCTCCGAAAACAGAAAAAGTAGCAGCTAAACCGCAAAGTCGTAATTTCAAGGCTGAGCGTGAAGCTCGTGCCAAAGAACAGGCAGAACGACGCAAGCAAAATAAGGGCAATAACCGTGACCAACAACAAAACGGAAACCGTCAGAAAAACGACGGTCGCAATGGTGGAAAACAAGGTCAAGGCAACCGCGATAATCGTCGCTTTAATGATCAAGCTAAGAAACAGCAAGGTCAGCAAAATCGAGGAAATGAACGCCGTCAACAAGAGGATAAACGTCCAAATCAAGCGGCTCCACGTGTTGACTTTAAAGCCCGTGCAGCAGCCCTAAAAGCAGAGCAAAATGCTGAATATGCACGTTCAAGTGAGGAACGTTTCAAGCAGTATCAGGCTGCTAAAGAAGCCTTGGCTCAAGCTAACAAACGCAAGGAACCAGAGGAAATCTTTGAAGAAGCGGCTAAGTTAGCTGAACAAGCGCAACAAGCACAGCAAGTTCAAGCAGTGGTTGAAGTCGTCCCTGAGAAAAAAGAACCTGCAGTGGATACACGTCGTAAAAAACAAGCTCGACCAGACAAAAATCGTGACGATTATGATCATGAAGAAGATGGTCCTAGAAAACAACAAAAGAATCGAAGTAGTCAAAATCAAGTGAGAAATCAAAAGAATAGTAACTGGAATAACAACAAAAAGAACAAAAAAGGCAATAACAAGAACAACCGCAATCAGACTCCAAAACCTGTTACAGAGCGTAAATTCCATGAATTGCCAACAGAATTTGAGTATACAGATGGTATGACCGTTGCGGAAATCGCAAAACGTATCAAACGTGAACCAGCTGAAATCGTTAAGAAACTCTTTATGATGGGTGTCATGGCCACACAAAACCAATCCTTGGATGGGGAAACCATCGAACTCCTCATGGTGGATTACGGTATCGAAGCCAAACAAAAGGTTGAAGTGGATAATGCTGACATCGAACGTTTCTTTGTCGAAGATGGTTATCTCAATGAAAATGAATTGGTTGAGCGTCCACCAGTTGTAACTATCATGGGACACGTTGACCACGGTAAAACAACACTCCTAGATACCCTTCGTAATTCTCGTGTTGCGACAGGTGAAGCAGGTGGTATCACTCAGCATATCGGTGCCTACCAAATCGTGGAAAATGGCAAGAAGATTACTTTCCTTGATACACCGGGACACGCGGCCTTTACATCTATGCGTGCGCGTGGTGCTTCTGTTACCGATATTACGATTTTGGTCGTAGCGGCAGATGACGGGGTTATGCCTCAGACTATCGAAGCCATCAACCACTCAAAAGCGGCCAATGTTCCAATCATCGTAGCTATCAACAAGATTGATAAACCAGGTGCTAACCCAGAACGCGTTATCGGTGAATTGGCAGAGCATGGAGTTATGTCAACTGCTTGGGGTGGAGATTCTGAATTTGTTGAAATCTCAGCTAAATTCAACCAAAACATCGAAGAATTGTTGGAAACAGTCCTTCTTGTAGCTGAAATCCAAGAACTCAAGGCAGACCCAACAGTGCGTGCAATCGGTACGGTTATCGAAGCGCGCTTGGATAAAGGAAAAGGTGCGGTCGCAACCCTTCTTGTACAACAAGGTACCTTGAATGTTCAAGACCCAATCGTTGTCGGAAATACCTTCGGTCGTGTCCGTGCTATGACCAACGACCTTGGTCGTCGTGTTAAAGTTGCTGGACCATCAACACCAGTCTCTATCACAGGTTTGAACGAAGCACCGATGGCGGGTGACCACTTTGCCGTTTACGAGGATGAAAAATCTGCGCGTGCAGCAGGTGAAGAGCGTGCCAAACGTGCCCTCATGAAACAACGTCAAGCTACCCAACGTGTTAGCCTTGAAAACCTCTTTGATACCCTTAAAGCTGGGGAACTCAAATCTGTTAATGTTATCATCAAGGCTGATGTACAAGGTTCTGTTGAAGCCCTTTCTGCCTCACTTCAAAAGATTGACGTGGAAGGTGTCAAAGTTACCATCGTTCACTCAGCGGTCGGTGCCATCAACGAATCAGACGTGACCCTTGCCGAAGCTTCAAATGCCTTTATCGTTGGTTTCAACGTACGCCCTACACCACAAGCTCGTCAACAAGCTGAAGCTGACGATGTGGAAATTCGTCTCCACAGCATTATCTATAAGGTTATCGAAGAGATGGAAGAAGCCATGAAAGGGATGCTTGATCCAGAATTCGAAGAAAAAGTTATTGGTGAAGCGGTTATCCGTGAAACCTTCAAGGTGTCTAAAGTGGGAACTATCGGTGGATTTATGGTTATCAACGGTAAGGTTGCCCGTGACTCTAAAGTCCGTGTTATCCGTGATGGTGTCGTTATCTATGATGGTGAACTCGCAAGCTTGAAACACTATAAAGACGACGTTAAGGAAGTTACAAACGGCCGTGAAGGTGGATTGATGATCGACGGCTACAATGATATTAAGATGGATGATGTGATTGAGGCCTATGTCATGGAAGAAATCAAGAGATAATAGAGAAACGATAGCTCATTTGACTCGTCGTCAACAGCGCCTTGATGAACTTCAGTTCTATCTAAGGCTTGTTTCCTAGATTCAAATGGCTCTAGTTCCTCTATCTAATAAAAATAGCTAGGTCTGCTGGCCTAGCTTTTGGTTCAAAGTAGAGAAAGGAATATCATGGCAAATCATTTCCGTACAGATCGTGTGGGCATGGAAATCAAGCGTGAAGTCAATGAGATTTTGCAAAAGAAAGTCCGTGATCCACGTGTCCAAGGTGTGACCATCACAGATGTTCAGATGCTGGGTGACTTGTCTGTTGCCAAGGTTTATTACACCATTTTGAGTAACCTTGCTTCGGATATCCAAAAAGTCCAAATCGGGCTTGAAAAAGCAACTGGTACCATCAAACGTGAACTTGGTCGCAATTTGAAATTGTACAAAATCCCAGATTTGACCTTCGTCAAAGACGAGTCCATCGAGTATGGAAACAAGATTGACGAGATGCTACGCAATCTGGATAAGAACTAAAGAAGAGGGGCAACCCTCTTTTTTGGTGGAGAAAAAGGCAATAAAACATGATGGGGGAATCTTTCTAGACTTATACTCAATGAAAATCAAAGAGCAAACTAGGAAACTAGCCGCAGGCTGTACTGGAGTAGGGCAAGGTGAAGCTGACGTAGTTTGAATTTGATTTTCGAAGAGTATTAAAAATTATTAAAAAGATTTATAAAATTTAGATAGTGTGATATTATGAGATAAAGATACAAGAGAAAGAGGTATTTATATGGCTGAACAAGACTTAGCTATGCAAGTATTGCAACAAGTGGTGAAACTACCTGTTGTTAAGGTTGATCGTTCGAAGTTTTTAGTGGATAAGTTTTCCAAAGAATTAGATTCACAGGACATTCCTACCTTATTAGAACAAGGCCCAACGTCTCTCTTATCTTAAGAAATCTTAGATCGAGTGGCTAATGTCTGTATTAGGGATAATGTTTTATTAGCGAGTGGGACTTCTGTTGTTGCAGGATTACCAGGTGGACTTGCCATGGCAATTACCATACCAGCGAATATAGCTCAATTTTATGCTTTTTCTTTAAAATTAGCTCAAGAACTAGGGTATATTTTATGAGATATGTGAGAAGGAAATATAAAAGAGAATGATGAAATACAAATGTAATAGGTACATATATGTGGTATGCTAGTTATAGTAGATTTTAATTGCTTATATCGAGTGAATTCTCATATTAGTGAGGAATTTTTAAATGGAATTACAATTTAATTTAGAACTAGTAGAAACCTATAAAAGTAATAGTCAGAAGGCACGTATCTTAATGGAGGATTGGGTTTATCGTCAGTCTTATTGCCCTAATTGTGGGAAAAATCCTTTAAATCATTTTGAAAATAATAGACCTGTAGCAGATTTTTACTGTAATCATTGTAGTGAGGAGTTTGAACTAAAGAGCAAAAAAGGAAATTTTTCATCAACAATCAATGATGGTGCTTATGCAACGATGATGGAGCGTGTGCAGGTAGATAATAATTCTAATTTCTTTTTTAACTTATACAAAAAATTTTGAGGTAAATAATTTTCTTGTCCTTCCGAAGCAATTTGTTACACCGAAATCAATTATTCAAAGGAAGCCACTTGCGCCAACTGCTAGACGAGCAGGTTGGATTGGTTGTAACATTGATTTATCACAAGTACTTTCTAAAGGAAGAATATTTTTTGTGAAAAATGGACAAGTTAGAGATCCAGAAAAAGTTACAAAAGAATTTAAGCAAAGTTTATTTTTAAGGAAGAACTCTCTTTCAGTAAGAGGTTGGACAATAGAAATTCTAAATTGTATAGATAAGATAGAGGGTTCAGAATTTACCCTTGAAGATATGTATCGTTTTGAAAGTGACCTAAAAAATATCTTTGTTAAGAACAATCATATCAAAGAAAAGATTAGGCAACAGCTTCAAATATTAAGAGACAAAGAAATAATAGAATTTAAAGGTAGAGGAAAGTATCGGAAATTATGAAAACTTATGTGTAATGGTTTATACTTTATCAGACCCTGATTGTGTGAGGTGGTTGTCTGAAAATATGGAGTTTGGTGATGAGAAACAACTTTTTTTATTGAATAAAAAATATAGCTGGGAATATGGAGATGAATTACCAGAGTGGTTGGAAAGCCCAAAACTATATAGATTATTGCTAATAAGTGAATGATTGGAAAGCAATTTAAAACTGAAAAAGTATACAGTAGAAATTACAGAAACTTTATCACGTTTAGTAAGTATAGAGGCTGAAAATCCAGATGAAGCCGAACGACTTGTAAGAGAAAAGTATAAGAGTTGTGAAATTGTTCTTGATTCAGATGATTTTCAGAACTATGACACTAGCATATATGATTAGATAGATGTTTTTATTTTGTCACACAAAAAAGAGGCTCGCACCTCTTTTTTAGTTTCAGATAAATCAATCAATTTCTTTAATAAACTTAGCAATTTCCTTTACAATCTCAGTAACCAAAGCATTTCCCATAAAAAACATTCTCATTTTATCAGATACCTCTACAATAGAACCATCAGATAATTTCTTTTTAGCTGTCCAATCATCTGGGAAATCCTGAAGTCGTTCAGCTTCAATGGGGGTAATTAATCTATATTTATTGTTTACAAATAATAAATGTGTAGAACGATTAACCGTTCCTTCGGATGTAAGCATTGTTCGTCCAGGAAGGTTTAAATCATCATAAGGTGACATTCCCCCTTCTGAATAGATGTATTGATGTCCGTCAGAGGATGTTCGTTCAATTTTTTTAGGTCCTCTAAGATATTGAAATTTTTCCAATTTTGACTGATCAGTTAAAAAATATTTTTCAGGTACTTCAGACTCATCTTGAAGAATTTCTCCTAGAGTGATAGGATTACCATTGTAATTAGGTTCTGTATCAATAGAATAGTACTTTCCACGTCTCATAATTCCTGTATTCCAAACAGTACCAGTAAAAGTATCTGAAACTTCAACTATATCATTTGGTAACTCATAAAACACATGACGATTTTTAACTGCTATAGGTTTAATAGGAAATTGTTTTGCAAATAGACCTTGATTGAAAATATAGTCATCATACCTATTATCTTCAAAGATTTCTTCATTTTTTTCGTAAAGATTGTCAATTTTTTGGGCAAAGACTGTATCATTTCGATATACGAAAAAGAATACACGACGTCTTCGTTGGCTTCTTCCATACTCAGCAGCATTAATAACTCTCCACTCAACAGAATATCCGAGATTATTAAAAGCTGTGAGCATGATTGCAAAATCACGTCCTCTTTGTTTTGAGGGCGCTTTTAAAAGCCTATCTACATTTTCTAGAATTAAGTATTTGGGTTTAATGATTTCCGTTGCTCTAATGATTTCCCAAAATAAAACTCCTTTTTTTCCTTCAATACCTTTCTCATTTTTTTTACTACGAGCAACAGAGTAATCTTGGCAAGGAAAACCACCGACAATCATATCGGCATCCATTTTGGAAAATTGTTCGTCTGTTATATCAGAGATACTAATATTGATGTTTTTGCTATTGGGGAAGTGATAATCATAGACCTCAAATGCGTCTTGAGATTTACGAGATGGTTCCCATTGGTTTGCCCATTTTGTTTTAAAGAGTTGCTTATCGGCATTTTCTAATCCTATGCGAAACCCGCCAACTCCAGCAAATAGTTCGAGAACTTTCATCTTTTCTCCTTCATTTTTTTACAGTTTAATCCATTATATACTATTTTCAATGATTGATCAAGTATTAATGTTTGCTTTAGTTTAATTTGATATAATATAAAAGATAGGAGAAGAAAATGGATCAAAACTTATTTAACTATAACGATGAAGATATCGATAGTGTTATTGAATATTCTCATAAACTATTAAATAGAAAATTTTCCGATGTTATGGAGGAGTATAATCGTTCGCTTTATAAATCATATGACGATTATAATGATAGAGTAGTCTCTGAGGTACAAGATAAAGCA
Source organism: Streptococcus sp. 3613 (assembly GCF_013277375.1). NCBI lineage: Bacteria > Bacillati > Bacillota > Bacilli > Lactobacillales > Streptococcaceae > Streptococcus > Streptococcus sp. 3613. Next base: position 3,672 of record NZ_VMMV01000043.1, on the reverse strand, counting down.
ATTAGTATGAAGTCAAAAGGGCAGTATGGAAATTATATTGAAAAATATTTCTATGGTTATCAGCCAAATAGTGACTCGGAAGCTGACTTTGAAAAAATAGGTGTAGAATTAAAAGTTACTCCTTTTAAGATAAACAAAAATGGGACACTTAGTGCAAAAGAACGACTTGTATTAACAATACTAAACTATATGGAGGAAAATTTAGAGGATTTTTACTCCACTCATTTATGGAAAAAATGTGCAAAGATTTTGTTATTGTTTTACAATGGCTTAATTCCCAATCAAACAATGAAGGACTATGTCATTGAAAAAATATTTTTATATGAATGGTTTGAGGAAGATATGGCAGTCATCCTTGAAGACTATCAGAAGATTACAGATAAAATCAAAAATGGAAAGGCACATGAATTATCAGAATCAGATGGAAACTATTTATCAACTTGTACAAAAGGGGCAGGTAAAGGAAAGGATTTAAGACAGCAACCATTTAGTCATGAATTAGCAAAACAAAGAGCTTGGGAATTAAAATCAAGTTATATGACCTATCTGATAAATCATAAAATCTTTAATCAATCAGATCAAGAAAGTGTTCTGGCTAATTTTAGGGGTGAGAAAAAATCATTTACTGAGGTTATTGCAGAGAAGATTCTTTCCTACAAAGGTTTTTCTGAACAAGAGTTATATGATAGATTTGAAGTGAATCCCAAGGCAAAAGGTAAGAATAGTACTCTGATTAGAAAAATTTTAGGCTTGACAGGGGATTTGGATAAGACCAAAGAATTTCAAAAAGCAAACATGAATTTGAGAGTTATTCGAGTAGATAAGAATAATTTACCTAAGGAAGACTCTCCATTTAAAACTTATTGTTTTAAAGAATTAGCAGAAACAGATAGTTGGGAATCATCACATGTTTATAATGAAATTTATAATAAACGATTCCTCTTCGTTATTTTTAAGGAAATTGAACCTAAGCTATTTGTATTAGATTCTATCAAATTTTGGGGATTTCAGGATAGACAATTAGAAGAAATCGAAAGAGTGTGGCAGGAAACTAGACAAATTATTTCTGACGGAGTTAAACTAACTCAAAATGGTAATAAAGTTTCAACTAATTTCCCTCAAAGTAAGATAAATAGAATTCTATTTACGAAATTACATGCTACCAATGCTTACTATGAAATTGAAAAAGGAAAATTTGTTGGGAAAGGCTCATTATCTGATACAGATGAACTTCCAGATGGACGTAGGATTACAAAACACTCCTTTTGGATGCCTAAGAAGTTTATAAAAGAAATATTAGACGGGAATTGGGATTGATAGTATTTATAATCAATTTGTGATAAACTAAAAAAGAGGCTCGCACCTCTTTTTCTTATTTCTTTTTATGATTTAATACAGCATTGAGGACAATGGCGAGTAGGCTGGCTACGACGATTCCGTTTGAGAAGAACATTTGGAAGGCTGTCGGCATGCTGACAAAGAGATTACTGTTGTTGAGTCCGACACCTGCAGCGATGGATACAGCTGCGATAAGGAAGTTATGTTCATTGTTAGCAAAGTCAACACGGGCGAGGATTTGCATTCCTTGAATGGATACAAAACCAAACATCACCAGCATGGCACCACCGAGGACAGGGCTCGGAATGATTTGGGCAAGGGCGCCAAACTTAGGAAGGAGTCCAAGGAGAACCAGGAAACCAGCTGCGTAGTAGATTGGCAGGCGAGTCTTGATACCTGACAATTTAACCAAACCAACGTTTTGTGAAAATCCGGTGTAAGGGAAGGTGTTAAAGATTCCTCCGAGAAGTACGGCCAAACCTTCTGCGCGGTAACCGTTGCGAAGGCGCGTGCTGTCGATTGGATCCTTTGTGATATCAGACAAGGCCAGATAAACACCAGTTGACTTAACCATAGACACCGTTGCGATGATACACATCATGACAATAGATGAGATTTCAAAGGTTGGCATCCCAAAGTAGAGTGGAGTTGGGACATGGACAAGTGGTGCTGCCGCAACAGGCGAGAAGTCAACCAAGCCCATGGTAGCGGCAATGGCAGTTCCAACAACCAGACCAATCAAAATAGAGATAGACTTGATAAATCCTTTGGTAAAGATGTTAATCAAGAGGATAATCAAAACAGTGATAGCTGCAAGCAAGAGACTTTGACCAGTTGGCTCTGGAACGTTATTTCCCATATTTCCAATAGCGACAGGAATCAAGGTTAAACCAATCGTGGTAATAACAGATCCTGTTACGATAGATGGGAAGAGATTGGCCACTTTTGAGAAGATGCCTGAAACAAGAACAACGTAAATCCCTGATGCGATAAGGGCACCAAACATAGCACCACTACCATGGCTTTGCCCAATCATAATCAAGGGAGCGACCGACTGAAAGGCGACTCCAAGAACGACTGGTAGCCCAATACCAAAGTGTTTGTTGAGTTGGAGTTGGAGGAAGGTTGCCACACCACACATGAAGATATCTGTGGAAATCAGGTAGGTCAACTGCTCCGTTGAATAGCCAAGGGCTGTCGCAATCATGATGGGAACCAGGATGGATCCTGAGTACATGGCTAGTAAGTGCTGCAAGCCAAGAACGGCTGCTTGCGAATGTTTTTCTTGAGTTTGCATTAGAGATCTGCCTCCTTAAATACGACTTGACCATTTTCAAAACGATCCAAACGAGCGAGTGATAGAACAGGGTAACCTGCTTTTTCAAGCAAATCACGGCCATCTTGGAAAGATTTTTCAATTACGATACCGATAGCTTCGACTGTGGCTCCAGCCTGTTCGATGATCTGAATCAAGCCTTTAGCAGCTTGGCCGTTAGCAAGGAAATCGTCGATAATCAATACCTTGTCCTCTGGTGAGAGGAATTTTCCAGCGATAGAAACGGTGCTGGTTACCTGCTTGGTAAAGGAGTAGACTTGGGCAGTTAAGATGCCTTCATTTATAGTGATGTTTTTAGCTTTTTTAGCGAAAATCATGGGAATGTTTAAGGCTTCAGCTGTAAAAAGGGCTGGGGCAATGCCTGACGCTTCAATGGTCACAACCTTAGTAATGCCAGCAGCAGCAAATTTTTCCGCAAAAACCTTACCAATCTCTCGCATCAAGCTAAAGTCAACTTGGTGGGTTAAAAAGGAATCCACCTTGAGGATGTTATCACCCAAGATATGCCCATCCTTGAGGATGCGCTCTTCTAATAATTTCATAAGACCTCCTAAAGTCTAAAAGCCAATCCATTTGCTTGTTTATAGTTTCCAGCAAGAAATAGAAAAAGGATCTACTTAATCCCTAAGTAAGTCCCCAAAATAGGCATGGCAAAAACGGCCATATCTCCAAGTTAACTTACTTATTGTTAGGTGTTCCGGCACCTTGTAGAAACGTCGTGCCAATTCACGACATAAACAAGTAACATGATATTCAATTTCAAATAGGCTTGAGCCAATGTTTTTATTTTACACTAAATAACTTTAGAAATCAACTGTTTTGTTAGTGTTTTGGTTTAAAAAACGAACAAATATAATAAAAATGGGGAAAAATCAACTTATTGGCTAACATTTATACTCAATGAAAATCAAAGAGCAAACTAGGAAGCTAGCCGCAGGCTGTACTTGAGTACGGTAAGGCGACGCTGACGTGGTTTGAATTTGATTTTCGAAGAGTAT
>NZ_VMMV01000042.1:0-4857 GCF_013277375.1 Streptococcus sp. 3613 | reverse complement strand
CTCAAAACGGTGTTTTGAGCTGACTTCGTCAGTTCTATCTGCCACCTCAAAACGGTGTTTTGAGCTGACTTCGTCAGTTTCATCTACAACCTCAAAACAGTGTTTTGAGCATCATGCGGCTAGCTTCTTAGTTTGCTCTTTGATTTTCATTGAGTGTAAAAAACAGATGAGTCTCTGTTTTCTTTTTATGGACTATAAATGTTCATCTGAAACTACTTTCAAGGATATTATTATACAAAAGAGTTTCTTGAAACTAAAATCTATTATACTACACTGTATTGAAAGCGTTTTAGAAATGAGGTATAATAAATTTGCTAACACTTATAAAAAGTGATAGAATCTTATCTTTATGTATATTTAAAGATAGATTGCTGTAAAAATAGTAGCAGCTATGCGAAATGACAGATAGAGAGAAGGGATTGAAGCTTAGAAAAGGGGAATAATATGATATTTAAGGTATTCAAGACAAAAAAGCAGAGAAAAAGACAAATTGAACTACTTTTGACAGTTTTTTTCGACAGTTTTCTGATTGATTTATTTCTTCACTTATTTGGGATTGTCCCCTTTAAGCTGGATAAGATTCTGATTGTGAGCTTGATTATATTTCCCATTATTTCTACAAGTATTTATGCTTATGAAAAGCTATTTGAAAAAGTGTTCGATAAGGATTGAGCAGGAAGTATGGTGTAAATAGCATAAGCTGATGTCCAATAATTTGCTTATAAAGAGATATTTTAGTTTAATTGCAGCGGTGTCCTGGTAGATAAACTAGATTGGTAGGAGTCTGATCGGAGAAAGGAGAGGGGAAATTTGGCACCAATTTGAGATAGTTTGTTTAGTTCATTTTTGTCATTTAAATGAACTGTAGTAAAAGAAAGTTAAGAAAAGACAAACTAAGTGCATTTTCTGGAGTAAATGTCTTATTTCAGAAATCGGGATATAGATATAGAGAGGAACAGTATGAATCGGAATGTTCAAGAACGTAAGTGTCGTTATAGCATTAGGAAACTATCGGTAGGAGCGGTTTCTATGATTGTGGGAGCAGTGGTGTTTGGAACGTCTCCTGTTTTAGCTCAAGAAGGGGCGAGTGAGCAACCTCTGGCAAATGAAACTCAACTTTCGGGGGGGGGGGGAGCTCAACCCTAACTGATACAGAAAAGAGCCAGCCTTCTGAGGAAGGAGAAAATATAACTCTTCCTGCAGAGCATGTAGAGTCTGTTTCAGAGACTGAACTTTCTGGCAATGAGCAAGAACAAGAAAGGGAAGATAAGCAAGAAGAAAAAATTCCAAGAGATTACTATGCACGAGATTTGGAAAATGTCGAAACAGTGATAGAAAAAGATGACTTAGAGACGAATGATTCAAATGGAAAAAGAGTAGACTTGTCTGATGAATTAGAGAAAGTAAAGGGACTCCAAAATGCAACTGTTCATGTGGAGTTCAAACCGGCTGCTGATGGTCCTAGTTTTTACAATCTCTTTTCTGCTTCCAGTACAACTAAAGTAAATGAGTACTTTACAATGGCAATCAATAATGGGACAGCTTTGATAGAGGGACGTGGAGCTGATGGTAGCCAATTTTATGGAAGTTATACAGATGCGCCTTTGAAGATTAGACCAGGCAAGTATAATTCGGTTACTTTTACTGTTGAAAGACCAAGAAAGGATAGTCCAAATGGTCAGGTTCGTCTTTATGTGAATGGTGTATTATCTCGTACGAATAAAAAGTCAGGGAAATTCCTGGCAGACATGCCAGATGTGGATAAACTTCAGTTAGGTGCAACTAATAGAGCAGGAGAACTGAAGTGGGGCTCAAATCTCTCTATTCGTAATCTGACTGTATACAATCGTGCTCTAACTCCAGAGGAAGTCAAAAAACGTAGCCAGTTATTTGATGTGACAGATATTGAGCCGTCACTTCCTGAAGGGGCAGTCTTGACAGAGAAGCAAGAGTTGTTTATGAGCGGTGTCAATGGTAAGCCAAATAGTGAAGGAATTAAGAGTTATCGGATTCCAGCTTTGCTACGTACGGATAAAGGAACATTACTGGCAGGGGCAGATCAGCGTCGTCTCCACCATTCTGATTGGGGAGATATTGCTATGGTCGTTAGGAGAAGTGAGGATGGGGGAACTACTTGGCAGCCAACCTTAACCTTGACCAACTTGCGAGACAATCCAGAAGCAAAAGATCCGCAGGCACCATCTCCACTTAATATCGATATGGTCTTGGTTCAAGATCCTACCACAAAGAGAATTTTTTCAATCTACGATATGTTTCCAGAAGGTCGAGCTGTCTTTGGAATGCCAAACAAACCTCAAAAAGCTTATCAACAAGTTGGAGATAAGCACTATCAATTACTATATAAACAAGGGGAAAATCAAGCATATACTGTCCGAGAAAACGGAGAAGTATATGATGCAAATAATCAAAAAACAGATTATCGCGTTGTAGTGGATCCAAAAGAAGAAGCCTACAGAGATAAGGGTGACCTCTATAAAGGAGAAGAGCTTCTTGGGAATATCTACTTTGCTCCATCTGCTAAAAATCCATTTCGTGTAGCCTATACGAGCTATTTGTGGCTTTCTTATAGTGATGATGATGGGAAAACATGGTCGCAACCAAGAGATATTACACCATCAATTCGCCAAGATTGGATGAAATTTTTAGGAACAGGTCCAGGTACAGGAATTGTGCTTAGAACAGGAGAGCACAAGGGTCGTATCTTAGTTCCTACTTATACCACCAATGCTATCTCCCATCTAAGCGGATCCCAGTCTTCTCGTTTGATTTATTCAGATGACCATGGAGAAACATGGCAGGCTGGAGCTGCTGTCAATGATGATAGGACAGTAGGCGGAAGGAAAATTCATTCCTCAACTATGAATAATAGTCCTGCCCAAAATACAGAGTCAGTTGCTGTACAGTTAAATAATGGTGATGTGAAACTCTTTATGAGAGGATTAACGGGTGATTTACAGGTTGCCACAAGTAAAGATGGTGGGCAAACTTGGGACAAGGAAATCAAGAGATACAATCAGGTTAAAGATGTTTATGTCCAAATGGCTGCTATTCACACCATGCACGAAGGAAAAGAATACATCATTTTAACCAATTCAGGAGGACCTAAACGGACGAATGGAATGGCTCATTTGGCTCGTGTAGAGGACAACGGAGACTTGACTTGGTTACATCATAGACCAATTCAAAAAGGAGAGTTTGCCTATAATTCGCTCCAAGAATTAGGAAATGGGGAGTATGGTATCTTGTATGAACACACTGAAAAAGGACAAAATGACTATACCCTATCATTTAGAAAATTTAATTGGGACTTTTTAACAAAAGATCCGGTATATCCAACGAGTGTAACTATCAGGGACGTTCGTAAATTGGAAACAGAAGAAGAGGATGCAGAACAAGGTATCTTAGCTATGCAATTTGATTCTGAGGTACTAGTGAATTCTATTCCGACTTTGACTTTAGCGAATGGACACAAGGCTACCTTCTTGACCCAAGCAGATCAAAAAACTCTACTTTTCACCTTTAATAAAGAAGATGCAGGTCAAGAAATTACAGGTCTACTGGCCGGTAGAATTGACAGTATGCATGATTTACCAGTTATACTAGCTGGCAGTAGAATTCCTGAAGATGCGAAAGAAAATCCTGTCGAGACCATGAATACAGTAAGAGAAAATGTATCTGAGGAGATGACAGAAAGGAAGTCAGAGAAGGATAAATTATCTTTGGGGTCTTCAGATAGAATGGTAGCAAACTCTCCTCTTACTTCTTTTGCTCCTCGTTACCTCCAATCTTATGTAGGAGATGTTATTAAAACTGAGACTAAAGTTCCAATAACGACTGGTTGGAAGCAAGAAAATGGTGCGTGGTATTTTTATACATCTGCTGGTGAAGTGGTGAAAGGCTGGCATCAGGAAGCGGATAAATGGTACTACTTGAGTTCTACTGGTGCGATGGCAACTGGTTGGGTCAGAGATGGTAATCAATGGTATTATTTGAGTGAGAGTGGAGCAATGTCTACTGGCTGGGTTGAATCCAGTGGTGTGTGGTACTATCTCAATGCTAACGGCTCAATGGCAACTGGTTGGGTCAGAGATGGTAACCAATGGTATTATTTGAGTGAGAGCGGAGCAATGTCTACTGGCTGGGTTGAATCCAGTGGTGTGTGGTACTATCTCAATGCTAACGGTTCAATGGCAACTGGTTGGATAAAAGATGGAGACCATTGGTACTATCAGGAATCATCTGGTGCAATGAAGGTAAATCAATGGTTCCAAGTTGGAGACAAATGGTACTATGTCAATGAAAGCGGAAGATTAGCGGTTAATACTATAGTAGATGGTTATAAAGTTAACTCCAATGGGGAGTGGGTCAACTACTAGAACCTTGGATGTTGATGAATAACTGAGACATGTTTTGTCCGTCATAGAGATTAAAAGTTTATTTAGATAGTTTTCGTAGAAATTTCTACTTTAAGAAAAAGTCAATTTAGATGGGCTCTTATTGCCGGGTAAATGCCTTGCTAGTCGTAAATAAACTGTATATTTCCGACTTACTTAGGACTGGATACCACTAGTCGCAACTTAACAGTTCGCTTTAAGTGTTAAAATGCATATAGCTAGTTATTGGTTATATGCGTTTTTGTTCTTGATTATTTTATTTCTGTCTTGGAATATAGGTAAAATTATAGTAAAATAAAATTCTGTAAATCATGTTGGTAGATATACAGGAAGAAGAGTGTATTGTTGACAATACAGCACATAGAATCCAACATGTCCTTATACTCAAAAAATCAAAGAGCAAATTAGGAAGCTAGCCGTAGCCTGCTCAAAACACCGTTTT
>NZ_VMMV01000041.1:0-8245 GCF_013277375.1 Streptococcus sp. 3613 | reverse complement strand
TCTAATTTCTATTCCTTAGAGGGTCGTGAACAAGAATATGAGGCAAACTACTCTCATTTGATGGAGTTATATCAGACAAAAAATTTTGAGCATCAAGAGTTTTTATTTGGCTACATCAGAGTTCGTTACAATTACGCTCACTACCTAGTATCAAAGGAAAAATATAATGAAGCCATCCAAGAAGCTCTTGAGACTATCGAACTCTGTAAACAAAGAGAGGCAAACAAGTTACCAACTAGCTCCCCTGCTCGTTCTCGTTGGAAATTGTGGAACACAATTCCTTGGCAAAGAACAAGTCAAAAATTATTATATAGAAGCAAGAGAGCTATGCAAGATTTATAACAATCCTTTCTCTGTGAAAATCGCAAGTTTTTCCCACCTTTTCTCAATACTGAAACAACATCTTTCCAGAACTTCAATAATTTCTTTTTGTGTTAAATCATTATTTAACTAAATCTTTGGAGGTAATACGTTTTCAAAGCTACTTTTTACCATAGATTTTGAGCTTTCAACACATATTACTAAGCCAAAAATGCTCTAAATTTTTGAAATTCTAACAAATGCCACTCAACTTCATCATCATCTTTGACTTTCACAATATCTTCCTCAAAATAACATGGAATAAAGATAGTTTTCTTTTGAAACGGTTGTAGGAGGAAAATCTCTCCTACACTATTTTTGATTCTGAGAGAAAATTGCAAAATATCATCTACCAAACTTTCAATTATTAAGATTTTTTGCAGTTTATCTGAATTAGAATCGCAAGGCTTCTCAATAATATAATTGTCGAATTTTTTCATTCTAACTTTCTCTCCACTATTTCTTCCTTTATCAAGAAAAAGTTACCTCAATATTCATAAAGTACAATTCTAAATTAACTCCAATTATTGATTCATGATAATATTTCGATAACTCATCGTGCAATTAAAAACAAGGATTTTTATTTCAGACGATCCATCGTGAACACTTCATCAGCCATCTCCCAAATTGCCGGATTATGTGTTGCGATAATGATTAGCCTATTATCATCTCGAAGAGATAGCAAAATCTCCATAATCAACTGAGAGGTTGCTGGGTCTATTGAAGCTGTTGGCTCATCTGCCAGAATAAAGGGTGGATTCTTTAAGATAATTTTTGCCAAGGCAACCCGTTGCGATTCTCCGCCCGATAACTCAAAGATGCGCTTATCTAGGTCAAGATAAGCCAGGCCGACCTGTTCTAAAGCCTGCTTCTGCCTCAACCGCTGTTCCGACCGACTCAACTTTTGACCAATGAGACCTAGCTTAAGGTTTTCTTCAATACTTTGGTTTTCAATTAAGCCAAAGTTCTGGAAGAGGTAGCCCAATTCGTGACGGAAAAAATCACTCGATTTATAATTGGCCAAGTCTTTACCTCGGTAAAAAATCGTCCCATCATAAGATTCTAATTTCCCAATCATGTTCATCAAGGTTGTTTTTCCGCTACCACTTGAACCAATTAAGGCATAGACTTTTCCAGCCTCAAATGTCATTGAAAGATTCGAAAATAACTCTCGTTCTCCAAAAGATTTACTCACCTGTTTAAGTTCAATCATATTAACCTCCCTTCAAAACAAGCATGGACATCTTGTTTTCTTTCTGCATTTGGACATGTAACTGTAAAAGAGATAGACCAGTAAAGAGTAACAAGACTAAGAAAGCAACTACTATCTCTACCATAAGAAATACACTCGCAATAAATCCCAGTAAAAACACACCCAGTTGAGCAAAGAGATAAGTGTGATGGATTTCTAAGAACCTGAGACCTGCAATGCGTTTGATAAAAATGGCACGTCTAAATTCTTCAAAGTAGAGCCTATTCATAGTGTTAAACAACAAGATTGAAGTTGCAATCCCAAGCACAGCTCCTGCTAGCATTACCCAACGTTCCCTCTGGATATTATCCAATAATGTGATGTAGTTATGGTAACCTGTTTGCATTTCTGAGACCCAATTTTCAATGCCTTGTCTCTGGATAAGCTCCTGGGCATCAGACAATTGATTAAAGAGAATGTAGTTCTGTACTGCGTCTATCCAAAACAAAATGGACTGTGGACCAGTTGATTGGGGTGTTATAACAATGATGATTGGATCTTTCAAAAATTGTTGGTAAGAAATAGGGGTCGTATTATATACAAAACGATCCTGACCTGATTCTAAATAACCTACCGTAGCAGTCATTTGCTGTCGTTCATCTTGACTAGACATGCGACTGGTTAAGTCGTCTTCAAAAACAGATTTATAATGTTCTTCCTCTGAACGGAGGTGTTCAGGCAGCAATAAGACAAACTCCCCTACATCAAGGTGATTCATCTTTTGCTCAATAGTTGTATCTACAGGAATGTTTTGACGCTCCAAGTATTGCGGTGTGACGATAAGGACATTGCCATTCGGGCTGTAATCGTACCATTCTGTAGAGGTTGTCAAGTTTTTGGAGGAAGCCATGCCATTTTGCAAAGTACGGTCAATTAACTGGTGTCTAGATAAGAAAGCCTTTTGTTCTGAAACAGCCAGATCCATCAATTGATACCAAGTTCTGAGTTTCCTTTGAGCTTGTTCATCAAAACCAGGACTCGTTCCTTCACGGCTGATTGATAGGGTAATCAGTTGTCTTTCCTGACTCCAAGCCTCTTGTCCAATCCGATGCTGTTGCCAGGCTTGGGAATACTTTAAGCTACTCCCTATTCCCAGCGTTACAATAATAATCGCTAATAGTTGACCGATTAAAATCAAACTAATGATTCCTCTGACAGGCACTTGCCCTTTTATAATCTGCATCAGGTGTATCTTTTTTATCCCAACTGCGAAGAGTTGAGCGAAAAACAGGGAGATCGACAACAAGATGAGATTATAACTGAGCAAGCCTTCTCCTATGGTCATTAGGGATTGCGTTGGAAGCGACAGAATTTTTTGCATAAGAATGGCGAGCAAGCCAGCTAAACTGAAACCAACAGCTATCCCTTTCAAATCCTCACCAACTGGTCTAAGGAAAATGGACCACCGTTTCTCTCCTGAAATGAGGCGAATGCCCGACGACCGTAATTGGCTAATTTGACTAATTAAAGTCAGTGCTACAAAGGTTAAGATGAAAATCAATAGACTGATTAACTGAAATCCGTTACTAAAGATAGCCATTAACGTAGATAGTTTAGATGGAATTGTCAGGTGCATGTTAGTCAAGCCAAGTTGACTTAGCTCCTCCCTTAGCAAGTGAATATCTAGGTGTCCACCGAATACAAAATAGTTTGTTTCAACACTACTACTTTGAGCATCTTCTAGTTTTTTTTCCTGAAGCCCATCAGGCAACTTTCCGTCCCCAAAGGTCGTATAAGAAAAAACTGTAGTACCTTCTGAGTTAGGATCTTGGTGTTGAATCGCAATAAAGCTATCCGTTTCTTCTGCTAGTTTTTCTAAGCGTGTAGCAATATGCTGAAAAGTTGTTTCAGGGGAAGAATCACGTACAACAACGTTGGGGTAGTAACGGGAGACATATGTATCAGTCCAAATGGTAAATACCCAAACAAAGAACAAACTAGCAAGCAGGTTGGATATGAGTATAAATAATTTTTTCATAGTGCATTCCTTATTCTAAAACAGAGGGCAGAAATACCCCTGCCCTCTATAAACTAACAAGCTTACTAAACTATTGATAAAAGAATCTTCTTCAATTATTCTTTACCATCCCGCATCAAATGTAATTTGCTCCCCAAAATTTGTATTAACAAACGCATAGGCCGCACTACGTGCTCCTGCATAAACTGTTTTTTGATTGTCACGTTCATTACTTCCAACATAGGCCCAGTGATACTGTGAACCATGATAATAATTCGAAAATGCTCCCCAATTATATGGATCATGATGGCCTCCATAGGTCCACTCGCCACCACGGTGAGAAACTGCCAAAACAGGAAGAGCCAAACTAAATGCCAAAACGGCAAGGGATGATGCAACTACTTTTCTAAATTTTAACATATTATTCCTCCTCTGAATGAAATATTATGAAAATGAGCGAAATGCAACTACATATTTTAATTAGAAATCTCAGTCTGAATTATAGTATCCTATTTTTTCCTCCTTTCTAACTGCACGTTCCTTTCTACAGACAGAGACCTAATTTTATAAACCAATCTTAAATACTTTAGATTTTGTCACTCATAATTTTCAACAGTTGGTTAGCTATGAAAGCATTTTATCAAACATCTCCATTTGACTATATTTCTATACTTTTTCTTCCTTTCTCTGTGAAAATCGCAAGTTTTTCCCACCTTTTCTCAATACTGAAACAACATCTTTCCAGAACTTCAATAATTTCTTTTTGTGTTAAATCATTATTTAACTAAATCTTTGGAGGCAATACGTTTTCAAAGCTACTTTTTACCATAGATTTTGAGCTTTCAACACATATTACTAAGCCAAAAATGCTCTAAATTTTTGAAATTCTAACAAATTCCACTCAACTTTATCATCATATTTGACTTTCACAATATCTTTCTCAAAATAACATGGAATAAAGATAGTTTTCTTTTGAAACGGGTTCAGAAGTAACCGTATCAAGTGCTAATAATGCTTGAGTTAATTTACAAGAACCTACTCCAGTGAAATGATCCTATCACATTGCCGTGCTTGCTCCATGTTATGCGTAACAATCAAAATTGTTTTACCAAATTGATCTCTCAAAGTTCGAATCAAATCGAATGCTTTTTGAGACATTTCAGGATCTAACGATCCGGTTGGTTCATCTGCTAGGACAATATCTCCGGGCTTTAAAATAGCTCTCACAATCGCAATTCTCTGCTGTTCACCTCCCGATAATTCATTGACTTTACTATTTAACCGATTTTGTAGACCAACAAATTCTAGCGTTTCCTTGATTCTCTGCTCTTTCTCCTGTCTAGAGAAATTCGAAAAAGTCATGGCAAGCATCAGGTTATCTTTCACACTAGATGTAGAAATGAGTGCATTGGATTGAAAAAGATAGTTGATGACATTCCTTCGATAATGAACTGCTGATTGCGAATTTACCTTAGGCAAAACTTTTCCGTTGATTAGGATTTTACCACTGTCAACAGTATCCAATAGTCCAATCATATTGAGGATAGTCGATTTTCCAGAACCAGAAGGTCCTACTAAAGCTACAAATTCATTTTCCTCAATATCAAAGCTTAAGTCTTTGAAAATTTCTCTTGAACCAAATTGTTTTGATACATTTTGTACTGAAATTCTAGACATGAGATTACTCCTTAAATGATTGTATGATACTCTCTCCTTCTTTACGGAACAAACTGAAGTAAAGAAGCATTATCTGAAAAGCAAATGTAGCTAGTGTCATGACTATTCCCAACTTAGAACCCACCAAGATAGAAACGATTAGTTCCATCACAGAAAAACTAATAATGAGAGAAACCACACCAATATATCTTTTCCATGGTGAGAATCCCATAAAGTATTGAACATACAATTTTTCTTCAAATAACAAGCGGTACATTAAGACAAAACTCCAGAAAATAGCCATCATCGTAATGATGATAATCGCTATAATCGTGCCGAAAAGATAAAATGTATAACTCAGATCTTTTTGAAGACCATTGATAAAGTTCTTGACAGTTGTAAAACTCAACCGATTATCCGTTAAATCTGGAAATTCTGTTTCTAAAACGGACACTACCTGTTCCATTGTTTCCCTATCACGAATCTTCAAAAGACCATTATAGCCGCTGACAACTAAGTTTGCCGACTCCATGAAATATAGATTCTCTGGTGTTGAGACAAAAATAACTGGATTCTCACTAGTTGTACCATAAGAAATGGAATCTGACCAAGTAAATATTGGTCGAGACGGTTGGTAAACCTTGAACATAAATTTCGGATTTTCTGTGAAATTAGTTTGTAAATCTCCCGGTTTTACAGTGACACTTTCCTGTAAATAAGCCTTCATCGCCTCAAGTTCTTCTGTATTGAGCGTGTTAGGTAGAAGATAAAGTCGAGTACCATTCCTCATCTCTAGCAACTCCTCATCACTTAGGGGAATACCTAACTCTTGCAGGTAATTATAGGAGAATTTCAAATACCAAAATGGTTTTTTAGGGACATGTTGGTATGTCCCATAGACTGCATCAAGGTACTCCTGATTAAGAAATTTTCCTTGGGCAATATAGACACCTGGAAGCTCAGATATACGCTGGTAAAAGTTATACATACTACGCTCAAGGGAATTTGTAGTTCCTGCATATGTACCTACATCATCTCCCTCAACAAAGCTGGAGATAACGTACATATCTTCAACATTTTTCCACTCCCTAGATACTTTCATATTATCAATAAACTGATTCGTTGGAGCATCTAAAGAGTAACTGACTGCGATTAACAAACCAGCTACCAAGGTATAGAATAACAAGCAGGTTACCATTAAAGGCTTCATTGGTAATCGTTTATGAATTGCGGCTAATGGAGAAACCGAATAAACAATAATCGTTGGAATAATGAATATCAATAGTAGCAACAAGACTGAGAGGCTGACTCCAGCAAAAACTAGAATAAACGATGATAAACCAAAACTAGACCAGCCTGACAACAACCAACTACATAAAGAGATAATTGGAATAATGTAGATTGAAAATAGTAGAGAATTTTTGAAAAAAGCAGACCATAATTCTTTTCTATCCCATCCTAAAAGAATCAATGTTCCGAAATGTTTAAAGGATTGAAGAACACAGATTAAGAATAGAATCAGTAAAATGAAGGCATTTACTAAGATGCTGATAGCAAGTATTATTCCCCAAATTCCCTGATCAGTACTACTTCCAAAACTTTCTTTTGTCAAATCCTCAACAGAAATACCTGACATCTTTGAAAGATGCAACAGAAAGTTATCTCTTGAGACAGCATCGTGGAGACCATTGATATGGTATATCCCATTGATCGTATTAGTGTTTTGAAAAGTATAATCTAATCGTTCAATGACTACAGGTGTGCTAAATAATAAATCTGGAAGCTCGTAAAGCATATTATTTGAGCCTTTGTCAAGTCCAATAGTCATACTATTATCACTATGAGATAATAAATCTGCAAATTGTTGTTGTGAGACTACTATTTTACCCGTACTTTCAAAATCTGAAAAACCAGCAGAGCTGCCAAGGATGTCTATATAAATCCTATTTAGACCTTCTCCTGTATCACTACTTTCAGAACGTTTTGTCCATATGGACAAGTCACTCTGTTCTAAAAAATAATTAAATACATCTTGTGATTGCTCTTCTGTTAACTTCTGAAGATAAACTGTTACAGTTTCGGAATGATGATTATAACTCTGCCATGACTGTTGATACTGTAAACCTGCTAAAAAAATTGCCACCAGAGCAAGTAAGACACTCTGGATGGCAATCAAAAACAGGATTAAGTATTTCATTTTACCTAATAACATGTTTTTGTATGTCATAGGTACTTACCTACAATTCCAGTAACATTCAGCTGTAGCAGTTCCGATGAATTTAGAAACACGTGCTTCTACTCCAGGTGATTGCCAGCCTGAGAATGCCCCGTTAGCAGTTGCTGAGTGTTCGTAAACACTAGACTGAACATTTGAATAGCTCCAAAGGCCAGCAGTACGACCATAATCCCAATAAACTGCAGTACCTTTATACCAAACTGTTGCAGCTGAAACAATCGAACCACCTGCACCAGCTAAAGTCAGTGCAAGTAAAGATGTTGTAATTATTTTTTTTATGCTTTTCTTCATCGTAAAGCCCTCATTTCTTTCACTTAAAATCTAACAATAACAATGACTGCATTTAGAAATATCAACAAATCATACCCTAGTACATCGGAATCCCTTCTTTCTAATTAAAAATTAGATAAAACAGAAATACTATATAGTTAATAGTATTTTCATCATTTAATCAACTAATCAGCCTTCCCAACATCAAGACCATTGGACTTCTTTTGCGATTGCACTCGAATCTCCAATTGTTTATTCTTCTGAATAAACTGTTGGTAAGGAATTGTATTACTAAACATAAAAACACCTAGCAATGCAAATGTAACTAATTTTTTAATTCCACGTTTTTTCTCATGCAATGAAACCCCTTTCTTTTTTATTCTAACAGATATATTTTATTTAGTCAAGTATTTTTATGTAATTTTTAACTTTTTTTTTTGTTTATTACCATAAAGAATTATTTATTCCTTTAACTTGCTATTTTGAACTAAAAACTTTATAATGAAATTAAGCA
>NZ_VMMV01000040.1:0-77923 GCF_013277375.1 Streptococcus sp. 3613 | reverse complement strand
AGTTTGCTCTTTGATTTTTATTGAGTATGAAAGGATGTTTGAGAAGGTTTTACAGTAAAAGAAAATTAAAAAATCTAGAAAGAAAATATGAAAGATAGAATAAAAGAATATTTACAAGATAAGGGAAAGGTGACTGTTAATGATTTGGCTCAGGCTTTGGGAAAAGATAGTTCCAAGGATTTTCGTGAGTTGATTAAAACCTTGTCCCTAATGGAAAGAAAGCATCAGATACGCTTTGAAGAAGATGGTAGTCTGACATTAGAAATTAAGAAAAAACATGAGATTACCCTCAAGGGGATTTTTCATGCCCATAAAAATGGCTTTGGCTTTGTTAGTCTGGAAGGCGAGGAGGACGACCTTTTTGTAGGAAAAAACGATGTCAACTATGCTATTGATGGTGATACCGTTGAGGTAGTGATTAAGAAAGTCGCTGACCGCAATAAGGGAACAGCAGCAGAAGCAAAAATTATTGATATCTTAGAACACAGTTTGACAACTGTTGTAGGTCAAATCGTTCTGGATCAGGAAAAACCTAAGTATGCAGGCTATATCCGTTCGAAAAATCAGAAAATCAGCCAACTCATCTATGTTAAGAAACCAGCCCTTAAACTGGAGGGAACAGAAGTTCTCAAGGTCTTTATCGATAAATACCCAAGCAAGAAACATGATTTCTTTGTCGCGAGTGTTCTCGATGTGGTGGGACACTCAACAGATGTCGGAATTGATGTTCTTGAGGTCTTGGAATCAATGGACATTGTATCCGAGTTTCCAGAAGCTGTTGTCAAGGAAGCAGAAAGTGTGCCTGATGCTCCGTCTAAAAAGGATACGGAAGGTCGTCTGGATCTAAGAGATGAGATTATCTTTACCATCGATGGTGCTGACGCCAAGGACTTGGACGATGCGGTGCATATCAAGGCCTTGAAAAATGGAAATCTGGAGCTTGGTGTTCACATCGCAGATGTTTCCTACTATGTGACCGAGGGGTCTGCCCTTGATAAGGAAGCTCTTAACCGCGCAACTTCTGTCTATGTGACTGACCGTGTGGTTCCAATGCTTCCAGAACGACTATCAAATGGCATCTGTTCTCTCAATCCCCAAGTTGACCGTCTGACCCAGTCTGCTATTATGGAGATTGATAAACATGGTCGTGTAGTCAACTACACCATCACACAAACGGTTATCAAGACAAGCTATCGGATGACCTATAGCGATGTCAATGATATCCTAGCAAGCGACGAGGAAAAGAGACAAGAGTATCAGAAAATTGTTCCTAGTATCGAACTTATGGCCAAACTTCACGAAAGGCTAGAAAACATGCGTGTGAAACGTGGAGCCCTCAATTTCGATACCAATGAAGCCAAGATTTTAGTGGATAAACAAGGTAAGCCTGTTGATATCGTTCTTCGTCAGCGTGGTGTTGCCGAGCGGATGATTGAGTCTTTTATGTTGATGGCCAATGAAACAGTTGCCGAGCATTTCAGCAAGCTGGACCTACCTTTTATCTATCGAATTCACGAGGAGCCTAAGGCTGAAAAGGTTCAGAAGTTTATTGATTATGCTTCGAGTTTCGGTATTCGAATCTATGGGACTGCTAGTGAAATGAGTCAAGAGGCACTTCAAGATATTATGCGAGCAGTTGAGGGGGAACCTTATGCAGATGTATTGTCCATGATGCTTCTTCGCTCCATGCAGCAGGCTCGTTATTCGGAGTATAATCACGGGCATTATGGACTTGCGGCTGACTATTATACTCACTTTACTAGTCCGATTCGTCGTTATCCAGACCTTCTTGTTCACCGTATGATTCGTGATTACGGCCGTTCTAAGGAAATAGCAGAGCATTTTGAGCAAGTGATTCCAGAGATTGCGACCCAGTCTTCCAACCGTGAACGTCGTGCCATTGAGGCTGAGCGTGAAGTCGAAGCCATGAAAAAGGCTGAGTATATGGAAGAATACGTGGGCGAAGAGTACGATGCGGTTGTGTCCAGCATTGTCAAGTTTGGTCTCTTTGTTGAATTGCCAAACACAGTTGAAGGCTTGATTCACATCACAAATCTACCTGAATTTTATCATTTCAATGAGCGTGATTTGACTCTTCGTGGGGAGAAATCAGGAACAACTTTCCGTGTAGGTCAGCAAATCCGTATCCGAGTTGAAAGAGCCGACAAGATGACGGGTGAAATTGACTTCTCTTACATCCCAAGTGAGTTTGATGTGATTGAAAAAGGCTTAAAACAGTCTAATCGTAGTGACAGAGGGCGTGGTTCAAATCGTCGTTCAGATAAGAAGGAAGATAAGAGAAAATCAGGACGCTCAAATGATAAGCGCAAGCATTCACAAAAAGACAAGAAGAAAAAAGGAAAGAAACCTTTTTACAAGGAAGTAGCTAAGAAAGGAGCCAAGCATGGCAAAGGGCGAGGGAAAGGTCGTCGCACAAAATAAAAAGGCGCGCCACGACTATACAATCATAGATACGCTAGAGGCAGGGATGGTTCTGACTGGAACTGAAATCAAGAGTGTACGAGCTGCTCGAATCAATCTCAAGGATGGCTTTGCCCAAGTAAAAAATGGAGAGGTCTGGTTGAGCAATGTCCATATCGCTCCTTACGAAGAGGGCAATATCTGGAACCAAGAACCAGAACGTCGTCGTAAACTCCTGCTCCATAAAAAGCAAATCCAAAAGTTGGAACAAGAGACTAAAGGGACAGGAATGACCCTGGTTCCTCTTAAAGTCTATATCAAAGACGGTTATGCCAAGCTTCTTTTAGGTTTAGCTAAAGGGAAGCATGACTACGATAAGAGAGAGTCTATCAAACGTCGTGAGCAAAACCGCGACATCGCGCGCGTGATGAAAGCTGTTAATCAGCGATAAAAAGAGGAATTGAAAATGGAAAAATTAGTTGCCTATAAACGCATGCCTTTGTAGACTAAAGAAACCATGCCTGAAGCTGTTCAGCAAAAGCACAATACAAAAGTTGGGACTTGGGGAAAATTACTGTCCTGAAGGGAGCTCTCAAGTTTATTGAATTGACAGAAGAAGGGGAAGTTCTAGCTGAACACCTCTTTGAAGCAGGGGCAGATAATCCCATGGCACAACCACAAGTCTGGCACCGAGTGGAAGCTGCCACAGATGATGTGGAATGGTACTTGGAATTTTATTGTAAACCTGAGGATTATTTCCCTAAGAAATACAATACCAATCCTTTTCATTCAGAGGTTCTAGAGGCCATGCAGACAGTAAAACCAGGGAAAGCTTTGGATTTGGGTTGTGGTCAGGGGCGCAATTCTCTTTTTCTAGCCCAGCAAGGTTTTGATGTGACGGCTGTAGATCAAAATGACCTGACCCTTGAAATCTTGCAAAGTATTGTGGAGCAAGAAGATCTGGACATGACTGTTGGTCTTTACGATATCAATTCAGCTAGCATTGGGCAAGAATATGATTTTATCGTATCAACTGTTGTTCTCATGTTTCTACAAGCAGACTGCATTCCAGCTATTATTCAAAATATGCAGGATAAAACCAGTGTTGGTGGCTATAATCTTATCGTTTGTGCTATGGACACGGAGGATTATCCTTGCTCAGTGAACTTCCCATTCACCTTTAAAGAAGGGGAATTGGCAGACTATTACAAGGATTGGGAATTGGTTAAGTACAATGAAAATCCAGGCCATTTGCACCGTCGCGATGAAAATGGCAATCGTATTCAACTACGCTTTGCGACCATGCTAGCCAAGAAAATCAAATAAAAATGAATGAAGATTAGGAATTTTCCTGATCTTTTTTCTTTTTTACGAATAATATAGAAAAGGAGGGAAATCATGTTTGTTGCGAGAGATGCTAGGGGAAAATTGGTAAATGTGTTAGAGGATAAGCTTGAGAAGCAAGCATACACCTGCCCAGCTTGTGGAGGTCAGCTTCGTTTGCGTCAAGGACCAAGTGTACGGACCCATTTTGCCCATAAATCCTTAAAAGACTGTGATTATTCCTCTGAAAATGAAAGTTCAGAACATCTGGCCAATAAGGAATCACTTTATCACTGGTTGAAAAAAGATTCAGAGGTTCAATTAGAATACCTGCTTCCAGAACTTAAACAGATTGCGGATGTGTTTGTAAATGGCAATCTAGCTTTAGAGGTTCAATGTAGTCCCTTGCCACAAAAAGTTCTTAAAGAGCGCAGTGAGGGTTATCGTAGCCAGGGTTACCAAGTACTGTGGCTACTGGGAGAAAAACTTTGGCTCAAGGAGCGTTTGACTCGTCTGCAACAAGGTTTTCTCTATTTTAGTCAAAACATGGGCTTTTATGTTTGGGAAGTAGACAAGGGAAAGCAGATTTTAAGGCTTAAATATCTCATACACCAGGATCTTCGAGGTAAACTCCATTATCAAATCAAGGAATTTCCCTGTGGTCAAGGTAGTCTACTGGAGATATTACGTTTTCCCTATAAGAAACAAAAAATATCTCATTTTACAGTTTCTGAGGATAAGGACATCTGTTGTTATATCCGGCAACAACTGTACTATCAAAATCCCATTTGGATGAAAGAACAAGCAGAAGCCTATCAAAAGGGAGAAAATGTCCTGACTTATGGGCTGAAAGAATGGTATCCACAAATTCGACCACTAGTAGGTGATTTTTGCCAAATTGAGAAGGATTTGACCAGCTATTATCAGTATTTTCAAATCTATTACCAAGAAAATCCTCAAAATGATTGGCAAAAGCTTTATCCACCAGCCTTTTATCAGCAATATTTCTTGAAAAATATGGTAGAATAGAAAGGATGGAGGAATCTAATGGTATTACAAAGAAACGAAATAAATGAAAAAGATACATGGGATCTATCAACGATCTACCCAACTGACCAGGCTTGGGAAGAAGCCTTAAAAGATTTAACAGAACAGCTGGAGACAGTAGCCCAGTATGAAGGCCATCTCTTGGATAGTGCGGATAGCCTACTCGAAATTACTGAATTTTCTCTTGAAATGGAACGCCAGATGGAGAAGCTTTACGTTTATGCTCATATGAAGAATGATCAGGATACACGTGAAGCTAAGTATCAAGAGTACTATGCCAAAGCAATGACACTCTATAGTCAGCTAGACCAAGCCTTTTCATTCTATGATCCTGAATTTATGGAAATTAGTGAAAAGCAGTATGCTGACTTTTTAGAGTCTCAACCAAAATTGCAGGTTTATCAACACTATTTTGACAAGCTTTTGCAAGGAAAGGATCATGTTCTTTCACAACGCGAAGAAGAATTATTAGCTGGAGCTGGAGAAATCTTTGGTTCAGCAAGCGAAACCTTCGCTATTTTGGACAATGCGGATATTGTGTTCCCTTATGTCCTCGACGATGATGGTAAGGAAGTTCAGCTATCTCATGGGACCTACACACGTTTGATGGAGTCTAAAAATCGTGAGATTCGCCGTGGGGCCTATCAAGCCCTTTATGCGACTTACGAACAATTCCAACACACCTATGCTAAAACCTTGCAAACCAATGTTAAGGTGCAAAACTATCGTGCTAAAGTTCGCAACTACAAGAGCGCTCGTCATGCAGCCCTAGCGGCTAATTTTGTTCCAGAAAATGTTTATGACAATTTGGTAGCAGCAGTTCGCAAGCATTTGCCACTCTTGCATCGTTACCTTGAACTTCGTTCAAAAATCTTGGGAATTTCAGATCTCAAGATGTACGATGTCTACACACCACTTTCATCTGTTGAATATAGTTTTACCTACCAAGAAGCCTTGAGAAAAGCAGAAGATGCCTTGGCAGTCTTGGGTGAGGATTACTTGAGCCGTGTTAAACGTGCCTTCAGCGAGCGTTGGATTGATGTTTACGAAAACCAAGGAAAGCGTTCAGGTGCCTATTCTGGTGGTTCTTACGATACCAATGCCTTTATGCTTCTTAACTGGCAGGACAATCTGGACAATCTCTTTACTCTTGTTCATGAAACAGGTCACAGTATGCATTCAAGCTATACTCGTGAAACGCAACCTTATGTTTACGGAGATTATTCGATCTTCTTGGCTGAGATTGCCTCAACGACCAATGAAAATATCTTGACGGAGAAATTATTGGAAGAAGTGGAAGACGATGCAACGCGCTTTGCTATTCTCAATAACTTCCTAGACGGTTTCCGTGGGACAGTTTTCCGCCAAACTCAATTTGCTGAGTTTGAACACGCGATTCACCAAGCGGATCAAAATGGTGAAGTCTTGACAAGCGATTTCTTAAATAAACTCTATGCTGACTTGAACCAAGAGTATTATGGTTTGAGTAAGGAAGACAATCCGGAAATCCAATACGAGTGGGCTCGGATTCCACACTTCTACTATAACTACTATGTATACCAATATTCAACAGGCTTTGCGGCGGCCTCAGCCTTGGCTGAAAAAATTGTCCATGGTAGTCAAGAAGACCGTGACCGCTATATCGACTACCTCAAGGCAGGTAAATCTGACTATCCACTTAATGTCATGAGAAAAGCTGGCGTTGATATGGAGAAGGAAGACTATCTCAACGATGCCTTTGCAGTCTTTGAACGTCGTTTGAATGAGTTTGAAGCCCTTGTTGAAAAATTGGGATTGGCGTAAGATGGTTGAATCGTATAGTAAAAATGCCAACCATAACATGCGTCGCCCTGTCGTCAAGGAAGAAATTGTAGACTTGATGCGTCAGCGTCAAAAGCAAGTCACAGGTTCCTTGAAAGAATTGGAAGACTTTGCCCGCAAGGAAAATATTCCCATTATTCCCCATGAAACGGTTGTTTATTTCAGGTTTCTCATGGAAACCATGCAACCTAAAAACATTCTGGAAATTGGGACGGCTATCGGTTTTTCAGCTCTCTTGATGGCAGAGCATGCGCCAAATGCTAAGATTACAACCATTGACCGTAATCCAGAAATGATTGGTTTTGCCAAGGAAAATTTTGCCCAGTTTGACAGTCGCAAGCAAATCACTCTCCTAGAGGGAGATGCGGTAGACGTCTTATCTACACTGACAGAGTCTTATGATTTCGTCTTTATGGATTCTGCCAAGTCTAAATACATCGTCTTTCTGCCAGAAATCCTCAAACATTTGGAAGTTGGAGGTGTGGTTGTCTTGGATGATATTTTTCAAGGTGGTGATGTTGCCAAGGACATTATGGAAGTTCGTCGTGGCCAGCGAACCATTTATCGAGGACTTCAAAGACTATTTGATGCAACCTTAGACAATCCAGGACTCACCGCAACATTAGTACCTCTGGGGGACGGCATTCTCATGCTTCGTAAAAATGTAGCAGATGTTCAATTGCCTGACAGCGAATGATTTTCAGAAAAATTTAAGAAAATATAGTAAAATAGATAGAGTAACACTTATCTCAAAGGAGTAGACATGAAGAAAAAACTATTGGCAGGTGCCATTACACTATTATCAGTAGCAACTTTAGCAGCTTGTTCGAAAGGTTCAGAAGGGGCAGACCTTATCAGCATGAAAGGGGATGTCATCACAGAACATCAATTTTATGAGCAAGTGAAAAGCAACCCTTCAGCCCAACAAGTCTTGTTAAATATGACCATCCAAAAAGTTTTTGAAAAACAATATGGCTCAGAGCTTGATGATAAAGAGGTTGATGATACTATTGCCGAAGAAGAAAAACAATATGGTGAAAACTACCAACGTGTCTTGTCACAAGCAGGTATGACTCTTGAAACACGTAAAGCTCAAATTCGTACAAGTAAATTAGTTGAGTTGGCAGTTAAGAAGGCAGCAGAAGCTGAATTGACAGATGATGCTTACAAGAAGGCCTTTGACGAATACACTCCAGATGTAACGGCTCAAATCATCCGTTTGGACAATGAAGACAAGGCCAAAGAAGTTCTCGAAAAAGCCAAGGCAGAAGGTGCTGATTTTGCTCAATTAGCCAAAGATAACTCAACTGATGAAAAAACAAAAGAAAATGGTGGAGAAATTACCTTTGATTCTGCTTCAACGGAAGTACCTGAGCAAGTCAAGAAAGCCGCTTTCGCTTTAGATGTAAACGGCGTTTCTGATGTGATTACAGCAACTGGCACACAAGCCTACAGTAGCCAATATTACATTGTAAAACTCATTAAGAAAACAGAAAAATCATCTAATATTGATGACTACAAAGAAAAATTAAAAACTGTTATCTTGACTCAAAAACAAAATGATTCAACATTTGTTCAAAGCATTATCGGAAAAGAATTGCAAGCAGTCAATATCAAGGTTAAGGACCAAGCCTTCCAAAATATCTTTACCCAATATATCGGTGGTGGAGATTCAAGCTCAAGCAGTAGTACATCAAACGAATAGTCCAAATCAATAAGTCAGGGAAAAAACTCGACTTCAGGAAAAAATGAAGTAAATCTTCCCACAATAAAACGCATAGTACAAGGTTTTCAATACCTGATATTATGCGTTTTTTGATTTTAAAGACTTTTTGACTAGCCCCATTTTTTAACTTAATACTCAGTGAAAAGCAAAGATTAAACTAGGAAGCTAGCTGTAGGCTGCTCAAAGAACAGCTTTGAGGTTGCAGATAAGTCTTATGAGGTCACCAACATATATAATGTGAAGCTGACGTGGTTTGAATAGATTTTAGAAGAGTATGAGTTGGAAGTTTTAATGGATAATGCAAGATTCCATAGAATGGGTAAGCTAGAGTTCTTATGTGAAGAGTTTGGGCATAAACTTTTACCTCTTCCTCCCTACTCATCTTATACTCAATGAAAATCAAAGAGCAAACTAGGAAACTAGTCGCAGGTTGTACTTGAGTACGGCAAGGCGACGTTGACGCGGTTTGAAGAGATTTTCGAAGAGTATTAGTATAGAAAAGTGAATCTGAACTAGTACATCACTGCTTCTAAAACATTCTTATAAATTGATTTAAATTCTCAAATCAATTTATTCAGTTCATATTTCATTTTGCTCTACAATTCTATTGAGAAGACATGTGTTCATATCAAAAAGGTATTGGCAAGTTGCAATACCTTTTTACGAGTCTCTTTTGTCTTATTTTTGTTTCAACTGACTATATCTCCAGAAGACTAGGCTATAATTATGATTGATAAGAAGTATCATTCCAAGTATCAAGAGTGAATGTTTCAAAATCATGGGTTTCTAGAATGGTCAGGCTGGCATTTGCTAGACCGCCATCTTTACGAAGAAGTGGTTCTTTATAACCTAGAAGAGTACGAATACTGGCAGTAAGATTAGCGCCATGCCCGACAATCAGAATACGCTCAGCTGGACTATCTTTTAATGATTTGATAAATTGGATTGTCCGTTGCGTGGTGCTATAGAGGGATTCGGCTCCAAACATTTGAGTGTCAAATTGAGCAAGATTAGTACGGAAAGCCTGGATTTGTTGCGGGTAAATAGCTTCCAAGGTTGCAATTTTCAAACCTTCTAATTTACCTAGCTGCCATTCACGGAGATTCGGAACACTTTCTAAAGGACAGGGTGTCTTGAGTTGACTTTGGATAATCTCGGCAGATTTGACAGCTCGAGGTAAATCACTTGAATAAATCTGATCAAAAGGAATTTCCTTGAGATATTGGCCAAGTCGTTTTAGGGTTTCAATGGATTCAGGAAGAAGAGGAGAATCACCGCTAGCACCTTGAAAACGACCTTCTTGGTTCCAGACCGTACGACCGTGGCGGACAAAGTAGAGTTTCATTACTTGCTGTCCTCCAAAATATCTACAAAGTCAGCCTTTACAAAGCTAGCCAAGTCTTGTGGCGCGACGATAATGCTATGACCAACTTCCCCAGCAGAAACAATCATTTGATTCAAGTCGAGAGCGATTTTATCGATAAAAATGGGGTAATTATGTTTTTGACGAATACCAACAGGATTATTGGCTCCATGAATATAACCTGTTGTTTTTTCCAAGTCCTTTTGTGGAATCATGTTCACTTTTTTATTGCCAGAAATTTTGGCTAGTTTCTTTTCCGACAGGTGTTGAGTGATAGGGACAATTCCAATAATCGGTCCTGTCTTGTCTCCTAAAAGAGCCAAGGTTTTGAAAATCTGATCTCGTTCATAACCTTGAGGCAGCTCTCCTTCCAGGGCATTGATTTGAATCCCCTGATGTGGGATGCCTGCTTTCGACAGGATTTGTTCCACCAATGTTTTTTTGATTTTTACTTTTTTTGCCATTATTTATACTTATCCTCCAATTGGCTCATCCAAATACCAAGCCAGATTCCCAGCGCAAAGAAGAAGGCGATGATGACATACCCAACAAGAGAAAGGCCAGTGTATTGGATACTTTCAGCGTTTCCTGCATTTGGAATTAAGATCAAAAGGGTACTTGATAGGACGATACCGATGATGAAATGATAGACGCGTGAGTGGTAGTTGTTTAAGGCATAATCCATCAATTTTGAAAAAACGATGAGAGTTGCACCTGCACCAATTCCAATCGGAAAGAAGGTTCCCAAGAGATCAAAAGTTTTAAAACCAGTCAACATAGGAGCATAGAGTCCCAAAATCAAAAGTAAATTTGATGGGCTGAGGCCAGGAACCAAGACGCCAAGGGCCAATAGTGCGCCTGCTAGGACGAAGTTAAGAAAGCTGGCGCTTAAGGTTCCAACGACAAAATTTAAGGCATAGAGTCCTAATCCAGAAATGATAAAGGTTGTCCATAACCAAGCTAAATCAATCTTGTCTCGGTCAGATTCTCGAGTTGATTCTTTGAGGAGGCTAGGAACTGTACCGATAATAGCTCCCGCAAAGCTCCATAATACAAAGACCTGATAATTTTCAAGCAGGTATTCAATCGGGTAGGAAAATAAGCCGATTCCCAGAAGCATACCGATGGCAACTGGAATAAAGTACAAAACATTTTCTTTAAGGTCTTTAAAGGGATGGGCCAGAAAGCCAATCATTCGTTCATAGATTCCTAAGATTGCTGCTAGAACCCCTCCGGAAATTCCCGGTAGGATAAATCCAAGAGCAATTACAATCCCTTTAATAACGCGTGCTAACCATGAGAGCATATAGTTCCTCCAACTATTTCTATTTCAAAAAATCCTTACTATATTGTATCACAATCAGACACAAAAAGAAAAAGCAAATGATAAACAAATGCTTTTAAGGTTTTAAAAAAAGCTTTCGAAAGGTTTCTTCTTTATTTTTTAAGGGAGAGATAACGTTGATATCTAAATCGTGGTCAAAGCCGGCAATTTTTCCTTTAGATGTGTATTGGTGAATATCATAATCTAAATCAGTTTTAGGACTGCTCTCCAAAAATCCTGAGTCTGAGCCGTAGGACGGAATCCAAACAGAGGTAAACTTGCCTGTATCAATACTGTGTTCTTCCATGAAGTAGACACCAACGTAGATGCCGATGTTTTTAGCACCTAGTGATGCTAGTTTTGCTCGAAAGTTTTCGACACCTTCGTTCATATTAGACATGGTTTTGTCTTCCACGTCAAGCCAATAGTAACTAGGGCTGTAAGGAGAGGCAGCATTGTAGAAAACTTCGGCAGCCTTTTCCATTTCTTGGACACTTTTTCCAGCTACATAAGCGTAGACAGCAACTGGGACATTCCGCTTTTGAAGTTCAGTGATATGACTCTTATAGGCCTTGTCTATTCCATTGATAAATGAAGCATCATTTTCTTTTGTCGTTTGAGCACCACTGTGAACACGAACAATAGCACCTGAAATATTTTGTGAGAGGGCATCGTAGTTGATTTCCTCAGGACGCTGCCAGCCAGAGAGGTCAATAATCGGTTTGTCTAAGTGTTTCAAAGCCTGTGCTTCAATCTGTGCTATATTGGATTTTGTTTTAAACGATTGGTTGTCATTAAGAGGGCGATTGATGATTAAAATGAACATCATAATCCCAAAAAAACTAAATAAAATAAGTGGATGAATTTGTTTTCTCATATCCCATAATTTTACCCTAAAAATCAAAAAAAATCAAAAAAAATGGGTTAAGGAAGGACTTTGGAGCATTTTTTCATTCAAGGGCGCGGAATGATTTGAAATATGGTATAATAAAAGGGAATTTCTACAGAAAAGAGAAGATTATGTCAAATTTTGCCATTATTTTAGCAGCGGGTAAAGGGACTCGCATGAAATCTGATTTGCCAAAAGTGTTGCACAAGGTTGCGGGTATTTCTATGTTGGAACATGTTTTCCGTAGTGTGGGAGCTATCCAACCTGAAAAGACAGTAACAGTTGTCGGACATAAGGCAGAATTGGTTGAGGAGGTTTTGGCTAGACAGACAGAATTTGTGACTCAATCTGAACAGTTGGGTACTGGTCATGCGGTTATGATGACAGAGTCAATCTTAGAAGGTTTGTCAGGTCACACCTTGGTCATCGCAGGAGATACTCCTTTAATCACAGGTGAAAGCTTGAAAAACTTGATTGATTTCCACATCAATCATAAAAATGTGGCTACTATCTTGACTGCTGAAACGGATAATCCTTTTGGCTATGGGCGAATTGTTCGTAATGACAATGCTGAGGTTCTTCGGATTGTTGAACAAAAGGATGCCACAGATTTTGAAAAACAAATCAAGGAAATCAACACTGGAACTTACGTCTTTGACAACGAGCGTTTGTTTGAGGCTTTGAAAAATATCAATACCAATAACGCTCAAGGCGAATACTATATTACAGATGTCATTGGCATTTTCCGTGAAGCTGGTGAAAAAGTTGGCGCTTATACTTTGAAAGATTTTGATGAGAGTCTTGGGGTAAATGACCGCGTGGCTCTTGCGACAGCTGAGTCAGTCATGCGTCGTCGCATCAATCATAAACACATGGTCAATGGTGTTAGCTTTGTCAATCCAGAAGCAACTTATATTGATATTGATGTTGAGATTGCTCCTGAAGTTCAAATTGAAGCCAATGTTACCTTGAAAGGGCAAACGAAAATTGGTGCTGAGACTGTTTTGACAAATGGTACTTATGTAGTGGATAGCACTATCGGAGCAAGAGCGATTATTACCAATTCTATGATTGAGGAAAGCAGTGTTGCTGACGGCGTGACTGTCGGACCTTATGCCCACATTCGTCCAGGTTCAATTCTAGGTGCCCAAGTTCATATTGGTAACTTTGTTGAGGTGAAAGGGTCTTCAATCGGTGAGAATAGCAAGGCTGGTCATTTGACTTATATCGGAAACTGTGAAGTGGGTAGCAAGGTTAATTTTGGTGCAGGAACCATTACAGTCAACTATGACGGCAAAAACAAATACAAGACAGTCATTGGCAACAATGTCTTTGTTGGTTCGAATTCAACCATTATTGCGCCAGTTGAGTTAGGTGACAATTCCCTCGTTGGAGCTGGTTCAACTATTACTAAAGACGTGCCAGCAGATGCGATTGCGATTGGTCGCGGTCGTCAGGTCAATAAAGACGAATATGCAACACGTCTTCCTCACCATCCTAAGAATCAGTAGGAGCTTATCATGGAATTTGAAGAAAAAACGCTTAGCCGAAAAGAAATCTATCAAGGCCCAATTTTTAAACTGGTTCAAGATCAGGTTGAATTACCAGAAGGCAAGGGAACTGCCCAACGGGATTTGATTTTCCACAATGGAGCTGTCTGTGTTTTAGCAGTAACGGATGAACAAAAACTCATCTTGGTCAAGCAGTACCGCAAAGCCATCGAGGCTGTCTCTTACGAAATTCCAGCCGGAAAGTTGGAAGTAGGAGAAAATACAGACCCTGTCGCAGCAGCTCTGCGTGAATTAGAGGAAGAAACAGCTTATACAGGAAAATTAGAACTCTTGTACGATTTTTATTCAGCCATTGGCTTTTGTAATGAAAAGTTAAAACTATATTTAGCAAGCGATTTGAAAAAGGTGGAAAATCCGCGTCCGCAGGATGACGATGAGACCTTGGAAGTCCTTGAAGTGAGCTTAGAAGAAGCTAAGGAATTGATCCAATCAGGTCATATTTGTGATGCCAAGACCATTATGGCTGTTCAGTATTGGGAATTGCAGAAAAAATAGAGGAGGTCAGTATGGGTAAACCTTTATTAACGGATGAAATGATTGAAAGAGCTAATAGAGGCGAAAAAATTTCAGGTCCCCCTTTGCTAGATGATGAGGAGACCAAGATTTTACCAACCTCTTCTTCACGTTTTGGTTATGCCAATCCTAAGGATCATGGTTTTAGCCAAGAAACCTTGAAGATTCAGGTCGAACCGTCTATTCATAAAAGCCGTCGCATTGAAAATACCAAGAGAAATGTCTTCAATTCTAAACTGAATAAAATCTTATTTGCAGTCATCTTTCTCTTGATTTTGCTTGTCTTAGCAATGAAACTTTTGTAATAGAAAAGGAAATGAAATGAAAATAGGAATTATTGCGGCTATGCCAGAAGAACTGGCGTATCTGGTCCAGCATTTAGACAATGCCCAGGAGCAAGTTGTTTTAGGCAATACCTATCATACAGGAACCATTGCTTCGCATGAAGTCGTTCTTGTAGAAAGTGGAATTGGTAAGGTTATGTCTGCTATGAGTGTGGCGATTTTGGCTGATCATTTCCAAGTGGATGCTCTTATCAATACGGGATCAGCTGGGGCAGTAGCAGAAGGGATTGCTGTTGGGGATGTCGTGATTTCTGACAAATTAGCCTATCATGATGTGGATGTCACAGCTTTTGGTTATGCTTATGGACAAATGGCGCAACAACCGCTTTATTTCGAATCAGATAAAACCTTTGTTGCCAAAATTCAAGAGAGTTTATCTCAATTGGACCAAAAATGGCATCTTGGTTTGATTGCTACAGGAGATAGTTTTGTCGCAGGAAATGATAAGATAGAAGCGATTAAGTCCCATTTCCCAGATGTTTTAGCTGTTGAGATGGAAGGAGCAGCTATTGCTCAGGCAGCGCATGCTCTTAATCTTCCAGTTTTAGTCATTCGAGCTATGAGTGACAATGCCAACCATGAAGCAAACATCTCTTTTGATGAGTTTATTATCGAAGCTGGACGTCGCTCTGCCCAAGTCTTACTAGCCTTTTTGAAGGCCTTAAATTAAGCGAAAATTTGACAGTTTTTCTAGCTTATGATAAGATTTAAGTAAAGAAAAGCTAGAAAACGTTTCAGAGGATATTATGAGTATTGAAATGACCGTCAGTGAGATTGCAGAGGTCTTAGGATTATCTCGCCAAGCAATCAATAACCGTGTCAAAGAATTACCAGAAGAAGACACAGATAAAAATGACAAAGGGGTAACAGTCGTTACCAGAAGTGGCTTGATTAAGCTAGAAGAAATCTATAAAAAAACGATTTTTGAAGATGAGCCTGTCAGTGAAGATGTCAAGCAACGTGAACTGATGGAGATTCTGGTTGATGAGAAGAATGCAGAAATTCTCCGTCTTTATGAACAATTAAAAGCCAAGGATCGTCAGTTATCAGAAAAAGACGAGCAGATGCGTATCAAAGACCGTCAGATTGCTGAGAAAGACAAACAACTCGATCAGCAGCAACAATTGACCCTTCAAGCCATGAAGGATCAAGAAAATCTTAAGCTAGAGCTGGACCAAGCAAAAGAAGAAGTCCAATCCACTAAGAAAGGCTTTTTTGCTCGTTTATTTGGAGGATAATCAAGGAGCTGTTTAGGTTACATGCTAACTTGATGGCTTCTTTTGTTTGTGAATAGTATAGTTGATTAGAATAGAGACAGTAGAGGAGAGGTACAGAATGGAACGATTAGAAGATTACATTGCTTTTGATTTAGAATTTAATCAGCACGAAGGACAAACACACTTGATTCAAGTATCGGCAGTGCGTTTTAGAGATGGTCGGGAAATCGATGCTTATGATTCCTATGTTCATACCAGTGTCCCTCTAAAAAGCTTTATCAATGGTTTGACCGGGATTACAGCTGAGACCTTAAAAGATGCTCCTCCAGTTGAGAAAGTCTTAGAAGAATTCCAAGAGTTTGTGGGTTCTTTGCTGATGATAGGCTACAATGCTGCTAAAAGTGATTTACCTATTTTAGCAGAGCATGGTTTAGACTATAGCCAACAGTACAAGGTGGATTTGTATGATGAAGCTTTTGAACGTCGGAGTTCAGATTTACATGGTATTGCCAATCTCAAATTGCAAACTGTTGCCTCATTTCTTGGATTTCAAGGTCAGTCTCATAATAGTTTAGAGGATGCTCGGATGACGGCGCGTGTTTACGAATCCTTCTTAGAGTCGGATCAAGCTAGGGAATTGTTAGAGACAGAAAGTAGCTTATCAAACAATCCTTTTGGTGGCTTGGACTTGTCTCAATTATTTGACTAGGAGTGCCTATGAAACCTGAAAAACCTAAAAAATTGGGTCTTAAACAGATTTACCTCAATCTTGATAAAATCCTCTTTCTCTTTTTCTTGATTTTTATGATAGTGGAGTATTTGTGGGTACCATTCAATTCATGGTTGGCTAGCTTCTTATTAGATCAGACAGGTTATCTTTTTATTTCCTATAACAATGTCTTAGCCATCCTTACTCATTCTCCATTGATTAGTCTAGCTTTTTTAGCCTTGATTGTAATTAACCTTCTGGTTGCTTATTTTCAAATAGGACTCCTCTTTATTGGTGCTCGTCATCTCCTCTATAATGAAAAGCGAAGGCTAATTGAGTATATCCGCAAGGTTTTCCATGAAAGTTTTGGATTTATGAAAAAGCTAACTTGCGCTAAAGCCTTGTTTATCTTTTTCTATATAGCTATGCTTTTTCCTTTTATACGGAAAATGCTGAAGATTTATTATCTTAATAAAATCGTCATTCCAGAGTTTATCCAAGCTTATTTAGAAGATAAATATTGGATGTGGTGGCTGAGCATCCTACTTCTATCTCTTATCTTTCTCTATGTCTCTGTCAGATTGATGTTTGCCCTTCCGAAGATTGTATATGATCAGCTGACTGTTCGAGAAGCAGTGATGTTTAGCTTGGAGAAAACCAAGAAGAGAGTTACTTTTTATGCTTGGAATTTATTTTACATCTTGCTCAAAGCACATTTATTATTTTATCTTCCTTTGATTCCTTTATTATTGGCTCAAACTTTGGTAGATGATATCACTCAGAGAGAGTCTCTGATTCTTGGTATTTTGAATTTTGTCGTGATTAAAAATCTCTATTATATGGCTCTGACTTATTTTTTGGTTAAATTTGTTTCATTTTTGACAGGAAAGGAGCTGGATATGCTTCCTCGGAGAGAAAAAGATCACATCATGCGATGGGGAGTCATGACTTGTGCCAGTCTTTTCTTTGCCTTAGAAGGTTATATTTATCTGGAGGCTCCCATGGTTCATCTACCTCAGCTTATTTCTCACCGAGGGGTTTCCAATGCAAATGGGATTCAAAATACAGTAGAATCCTTGGAAACTACAGCACAACTCAAACCAGACTTGGTGGAGACGGACGTGCAGGAAACAAAAGATGGGCAGTTTGTCATGATGCATGATGCTAACTTGAAAAATCTAGCAGGTATCAATAAAAGTCCTCAAGACTTAAACTTGGAGGAGCTTAAAGGGATTGATATTTTTGAAAATGGCTACCAGACTAAAATTTCAAGCTTTGAAGATTATCTCAGTCGAGCCAACGAGCTTGGTCAAAAATTACTAATTGAAATTAAAACAAGTAAAAAAGATAGTCCAGACATGATGGACCGTTTTTTAGCCCGTTATGCTGCAAAGCTCAAGATTTATGGACATCAAATCCAGTCTTTAGACTACCATGTTGTCGAAAAAGTAAGACAGTATGATGCCGAACTGCCAGTTTATTTTATCATACCCTACAATTCTGTCTTTCCTAAAACAAGGGCGACAGGATATACTATGGAGTACTCGACCTTGGATGAATATTTTGTAAGCAAACTATGGACAACGGATCAGAAACTTTATGTCTGGACTGTCAATGATTCAGAAGCTATCAATAAATCGCTTCACTTAGGAGTAGATGGAGTGATTACAGATGATTTGGAAAAAGTTCAGTGGGAAATAGAAGTAGCCCAAGAAGATCCAGAATATACGGATTTGCTCTTGAAAAAAGCTCTGGAATTCTTTGAATTTTAGTAATAAAAAAGAGGAACAACTATTCCTTCCGTGATAGGTAAGTATTTTTCGGAGAGCCTGTTTTTTTATTTGCTGAGTCTAGGATAGTTCTTGCTGGCGATAGATAGCAAGACGAACAGCTTCTTTTGAATGTCATATAAATTTAAAATTTCTGAAAATAACGAAAAATATACTAAATTTACAAATAAGGAGCCTCTAAATCCTTTAAAATAAGAAATATATATATATATATAATCATCGATTTTCTAAAACAAAGTGAGGTTGAAGGAAGGGAACTAAGTTGATATAATGAAGTATTAGTAGACAATGGGCCTTTTTGTCATTTGTTTAAGATGAAAAAAGGTCATGTTTTCCTGTTTTTATTGCGAGTTGATGCCTGCATGAACATGGCTAGAGGAGCAAAGACAGGGTAGAAAGAAAGGAAAAACTATGAAACAGTTTAAAATGAATGAGCGTCAACGCTTTTCTATACGCAAGTTTTCAATTGGAGCAGTCTCAGTCTTGCTAGGGTCTGTCTTTTTTATAGCTAATCCAGCGACAGAAGTCCAGGCGGCGGAAGTAAATACAGAAGTGGTCAGTCAGGATGGAAATGGCAACACTGGGAATCCATCTGTCTTACCGCCATCAGATACAAGCAATCAAAATCTTAACGTAGAACAAGAAGGAGCTAAACCAAACACTCAAGAGACAGAGAAAAAAAGAGCCAGGAACTTCATCTAAAGATAGTGAAGGAAAAGCTAAGTCAACAGTAGAGAATAAAGGTGATGAAAAAGTTGATGGTGTAGTTAAACCTGTATCTGGTGAATTATCTACTGTGTCCGAGGTAGAAAAAGATAAAAAAGAAGTACAACCAGAGTTGGAAGAAAAATCCTCAATTATCAAAGAAGAAGCTAATAGAGAAGATAAGATAGATCAATCTCAAGAAGAAGATGGGGATCAGTTATATGATAAATTGATAGATGCATCTAAAAGATTGAAAGAATCCAATCCTGAGTCGGCAGCAGCTTTTAAAAACTTAGCAGATACTATCAACGAAAAGTTAGGACTTTCAGACGACGGAAAGATTTCTGGAGAACTTGTCGAAAAAGCTCACAAGTTACTAGATGGTAATCAAGTGATGATGTCAAAAAATGATAGTGAGGAAAATTCTGAGGAAAGAGGAGTTCATGTAAGAAAAAGACGGAATATAGCAGGATTAACAATTGGGAGATGGAATGCAGTACGTAAACAAATAGAAGTTTCTAATATACTAGTAGTACCAGGTGGAGATAGAGTATTTGGTAATATTTTGAAAATTAGTGCTAAATCAAATCATGAGAAAATTACTAGCATATCTGTAACTGGTCATGAAAACATGGGGTTAAAGGTCGAATCTTCTGTCAATGGGAGTGAAGCATCTTTGACTTTCGACGGAATTACTCCGCGCAGGGGTCAGTATTTATTGAATGTAACAGTAACTACTTCAAGCGGTAGTCAGACGACACAATTTGGATACTATCTCCCTTTTCAGAAGCCGACTATTAATACACCAAATGATAGTACAGATGCAAGTGTCCCGAGCTTAGCAGGTAAAGCTAATGAAAAACCTAATATTGATGTGACAATTCCTTATGTTCCTAAATTACCTAATGGCGCAAAGATGAAAGTATATTTGGTAACCGGAGGTTCGGATATTTCTAATTATGGAGGGAGTACGGATGGATTAGCTTATCCGGAAGGTTATAATATACTTGCCTCTAAAGATATATCTCCTAATAATGATGGGGATGGTTCTGCACGCCAAATTACTATTACCCAGTCTGATTATAAGTCTGGAGTTAATAAGATAGGAACAGATAAATTTAGAGCACTCACTGTTATCGAAGTAAATAATAACGTAAACGATGGTAATCCACGAGAACGTGGTTCCTGGTTTAGTGATGAAAGAAGAGCGACAGCACCAGTAGCTAAAGAAGCAACACCTGAAAAACCAACAGTTGCCTCTAGCGAAGCGAATGCCAATGTAACGGTAACACCAAGTGCGAATGCAGACCATGTAGAAATTAGCATTGGAAGCGACAAAGTTGTAGCTACGAAATCAGGGTCAAGCTGGAGCCTAACACCAACAAAATCAGGTGTCAGCATTGATGGAGTAAGTGGTGTTGTTACAATTTCCCATAATGCGGCTAGTGCAGGAACTCAAGTAAGTGCGACAGCTAAACATGGTAATAGTGAAGTTAGTGCTTCTTCAACACCAGTCAGCTTGCCATCAAAACGATATTATCCAATTCCCGATTCGTATAACGTAACATCGCAACCATCTACTCCTACTCAGCCAGACCAAGGAGCTACTGAGACTCCAACAGCTCCATCTGAGCCAGCTCCACAACCGTCTCAACCAACTGCTTCGGGTCAACCTGCAAGTCCTGCTCCAGCTCCGACTCAAGCACCTAGAGCGGCAGCAAGTCCTTCAGTTAGCTCAACGAGCACGCAAGCTCCAGCTCAAGAGCAAGTTGACAAGTCTGAACTTCGTGCCTTGACTCAAGAGTTAGACCAACGCTTGAAAGCTTTGGCAACAGTATCTAATCCGAAAATCGATGCAGCCAAGGCGGTCCTCCTAGATGCTCAAAAAGCTCTGGAAGATAGTGCCTTGACAGAGCAAGGTCTACGTACTGCAGTAGAGTCTGTGAAGGCTGCCTTGGACTCTCTCAAAGATGTGAAAGCAAATGCTAGCGACAGCAAGCCTGCACAGGACAAGAAAGATGCCAAACAAGGAACGGAAGATAGTAAGGATTCAGATAAGATGACTGAAACAAACTCAGTTCCAGCAGGAGTGATTGTAGTCGGTCTACTCGCCCTTCTAGGTGTGATTGCCTTCTGGTTGGTTCGCCGTAAGAAAGAGTCAGAAATCCAGCAATTAAGCACGGAATTGACAAAAGTTCTTGGACAGCTAGATGCAGAAAAAGTAGATAAAAAAGTCCTTGCTAAAGCCCAAAACCTTCTCCAAGAAACCCTTGATTTCGTGAAAGAGGAAAATGGCTCAGCAGAGACAGAAGCTAAACTAGTAGAGGAGCTTAAAGTAATCCTTGCCAAACTCAAGTAAAACTTGATTTATGAAATGTCAGATCTAAAAGACATTTTCGTTCACAAAAGCAGCGACGAGTAACCCTTGTCGTTGCTTTTTGGCTATTTTGGGGGATAAGATCCGCCTTGACTAGCAAAAGAAAAGATTGGTCCAGTAGTGCCCGATACGATTTTGCGTAGCAGAAAGCATACAAATGAAATTGAATATAGTAAAATAGGATTAGAAATCTTAAGAAAGTTGGTTCTTTATTGGAAACGATAGTATTTTCAATTTCCGTTTTTTTAGCAGGGGTCTTGTCCTTCTTTTCTCCCTGTATTTTTCCTCTTCTGCCAGTCTATGCTGGGATTTTATTGGATGATCAGGAAAGCGCAAAAAGCTTTTCTTTATTTGGGAGAAAGGTTCTCTGGTCAGGCTTGATTCGAACACTTTGCTTTATCGCAGGTATTTCACTCATTTTCTTTATTCTAGGCTTTGGTGCTGGTTACTTTGGTCATATTCTCTATGCAAATTGGTTTCGATATGTTATGGGAACAATTATTATCATTTTGGGACTTCACCAGATGGAAATTTTTCATTTTAAGAAATTAGAGGTTCAAAAAAGCTTTACTTTTAAGAAATCAGAAGCCAATCGTTATTGGTCAGCCTTTTTACTCGGTATTACCTTTAGCTTTGGTTGGACGCCTTGTATTGGTCCAGTTTTAAGTTCTGTTTTAGCGCTTGCGGCTTCTGGAGGCAATGGAGCTTGGCAAGGTGCTATCTATACTCTTATTTACACTCTGGGGATGGCTCTTCCTTTCTTGGTCTTGGCTCTAGCTTCAGGTCTAGTCATGCCTTATTTTAGTAAAATCAAACGTCATATGATGCTAATGAAGAAAATTGGTGGTTTCCTCATTATTTTAATGGGAATTTTGTTACTATTAGGACAAGTAAATGTTCTAGCTGGAATTTTTGAATAAAGGAGAAAATGATGAAAAAAGTAATGTTTGCTGGCTTAAGTCTCTTGTCATTAGTTGTATTGATAGCCTGTGGTGAGGAAGAAACTAAAAAAACTCAAGCCCCACAACAGCCAAAACAAGAAACGCCTGTACAGCAAATTGCTGTTGGGAAAGATGCTCCAGACTTCACCTTGCAATCCATGGATGGTAAAGAAGTCAAGTTATCTGATTTTAAGGGTAAAAAGGTTTACTTGAAGTTTTGGGCTTCCTGGTGTGGTCCATGTAAGAAAAGTATGCCTGAGTTGATGGAATTAGCTGCAAAACCAGATCGCGATTTTGAAATTCTTACTGTCATTGCACCAGGAATTCAAGGTGAAAAAACTGTTAATCAATTCCCACAATGGTTCCAAGAACAAGGATATAAAGATATCCCAGTTCTTTATGATACTAAAGCAACAACCTTCCAAGCTTATCAAATTCGAAGCATTCCTACAGAATACCTAATTGATAGTCAAGGAAAGATTGGAAAGATTCAATTTGGTGCTATCAGTAATGCGGATGCAGAAGCAGCATTTAAAGAAATGAACTAGAATCGATAAAAATCTGATTACAAGATGTAGTCAGATTTTTTTTTTAGAAAAATATTTTATAAATAGTCACAAATCTCCTATATTTATGGTAAAATAGAATCATCATTTTATTTGGAGAAGAAATATGAATATATTTAGAACAAAGAATGTAAGTTTGGATAAAACGGAGATGCACAGGCATTTGAAGTTATGGGATTTGATTTTGCTGGGTATCGGAGCCATGGTAGGGACAGGCATCTTTACAATTACAGGTACTGCAGCTGCCACACTTGCTGGTCCAGCCCTAGTGATTTCAATCGTCATTTCTGCCTTGTGTGTGGGATTATCAGCCCTCTTTTTTGCAGAATTTGCTTCACGAGTACCTGCTACAGGTGGTGCCTACAGTTATCTCTATGCTATTTTAGGAGAATTCCCAGCCTGGTTGGCTGGTTGGTTAACCATGATGGAGTTCATGACAGCCATATCAGGCGTAGCTTCGGGTTGGGCAGCTTATTTTAAAGGCTTGCTCTCTCAATACGGGATAGCCCTTCCTCAGCCTTTAAATGGTACCTTTAATCCTCAAGCAGGGACATTTGTTGATTTATTGCCTATTCTTGTCTTGGTCTTGGTGACCTCGCTTGTTTTACTCAATGCTAAAGCAGCCTTACGCTTTAATTCTATTCTAGTTATTTTGAAATTCTCGGCTTTAGCTCTCTTTGTTTTAGTAGGAATTTGGCATATCAAACTTGATAATTGGAGTAATTTTGCTCCTTATGGTTTTGGACAAATCTATGGTGCTAGTACTGGTATTATGGCTGGTGCCTCCTTGATGTTCTTCGGTTTTTTGGGATTTGAATCCATCTCTATGGCTGTAGATGAGGTCAAGACTCCTCAAAAAAATATTCCTAGAGGGATTGTCTTATCGCTTTCTATCGTAACCATTCTCTATGCCTTGGTGACGCTTGTTTTGACTGGTGTGGTTCACTATAGTCATTTAAATGTCAATGATGCCGTTGCCTTTGCCCTTCGTAGCGTTGGGATCAGTTGGGCAGCCAACTATGTGTCATTAGTGGCTATCTTGACCTTGATTACAGTTTGTATCTCGATGACCTATGCCCTATCGCGTATGATTTACAGTTTAGCGCGCGATGGCTTAATGCCTGCCGCCTTTAAAGAACTAACGAAGACTAGCAAGGTACCAAAGAATGCTACTATTTTAACAGGTCTAGCTTCAGCAGTAGCAGCAGGAATCTTCCCGCTAGCTAGTATTGCAGCCTTCTTAAACATTTGTACCTTGGCCTACTTAATCATGCTGGCTTACGGCCTGATTCGCTTACGGAAAGAAAAAGGGATGCCAAAAGCTGGGGAATTTAAAACACCCTTGGTACCCCTGTTACCGATTTTATCAATCATCATTTGTTTATCCTTTATGTTACAGTATAATATGGAAACTTGGATTGCTTTCCTAGTTGCCTTGTTAGTAGGAAGTATTATTTACTTCACTTATGGCTATAAGCATTCTACCATAGAAGAATAAAGTAAAAGTCTGTTGAGTTGTTGAAACTCAGCAGATTTTTATATGTGAAAGAAATTTCAAATTTTTTCTAAAAATATCTTGACAGATTAAGTTTTTAGGAGTAGAATGTTTACTAGTTAATTAAACAGTTAAGGAGTTGTTCATGAAGAAACAAAATTTATTTTTAGTCTTGTTAAGTGTCTTTCTTTTATTGCTAGGAGCCTGTAGTCAAAAGGAAAGTCAGACAGGAAAGGGGATGAAAATTGTGACCAGTTTTTATCCTATCTATGCTATGGTTAAGGAAGTATCTGGTGACTTGAATGATGTTCGGATGATTCAGTCAAGTAGTGGGATTCACTCCTTTGAACCTTCGGCAAATGATATCGCAGCCATCTATGATGCAGATGTCTTTGTTTACCATTCACATACGCTCGAATCTTGGGCAGGAAGTTTAGATCCCAATCTAAAAAAATCCAAAGTGAAGGTTTTAGAGGCTTCAGAGGGAATGACTTTAGACCGCGTCCCAGGGCTAGAAGATGTAGAAGCAGGGGATGGAGTTGATGAAAAAACGCTCTATGACCCTCACACTTGGCTAGATCCTGAAAAAGCTGGCGAAGAAGCTCAGATTATCGCTGATAAGCTTTCGGAGGCGGATAGTGAGCATAAAGAAACTTACCAAAAAAATGCGCAAGCCTTTATCAAAAAAGCTCAAGAATTGACTAAGAAATTCCAGCCTAAATTTGAAAAAGCGACTCAGAAAACATTTGTAACACAACATACAGCCTTTTCTTATTTAGCTAAGCGATTTGGACTCAATCAACTTGGTATTGCAGGTATCTCTCTGGAACAAGAACCAAGTCCAAGACAACTAACAGAAATTCAGGAATTTGTTAAAACCTATAAGGTTAAAACGATTTTTACAGAAAGTAACGCTTCTTCAAAAGTAGCTGAAACTCTTGTCAAATCAACAGGTGTAGGTCTTAAAACTCTGAATCCTTTAGA
The DNA here is from genome assembly GCF_013277375.1 of Streptococcus sp. 3613. NCBI lineage: Bacteria > Bacillati > Bacillota > Bacilli > Lactobacillales > Streptococcaceae > Streptococcus > Streptococcus sp. 3613. The sequence goes on along the minus strand of NZ_VMMV01000040.1, from coordinate 52,797 downwards.
GGCAGACCCACAAAATGACAAGACCTATTTAGAAAATCTTGAAGAAAATATAAGTGTTCTAGCAGAAGAATTAAAGTGAGGAAAAAATGAAAATCAATAAAAAATATCTAGCAGGTTCAGTGGCAGTTCTTGCCCTAAGTGTTTGTTCCTATGAACTTGGTCGTTACCAAGCTGGTCAGGCTAAGAAAGAGTCTAATCGAGTTGCTTATATAGATGGTAATCAGGCTGGTCAAAAGGCAGAGAACTTAACACCAGATGAAGTCAGTAAGAGAGAGGGAATCAATGCTGAACAAATTGTTATCAAGATTACGGATCAAGGTTATGTGACTTCTCATGGAGACCATTATCATTACTATAATGGCAAGGTTCCTTATGATGCCATCATCAGTGAAGAGCTCCTCATGAAAGATTCGAATTATCAGTTGAAGGATTCAGACATTGTCAATGAAATCAAGGGTGGTTATGTCATTAAGGTAAACGGTAAATACTATGTTTACCTTAAAGATGCGGCCCATGCGGATAATATTCGGACAAAAGAAGAGATTAAACGTCAGAAGCAGGAACATAGTAGTAATCACGGTGGCGGTTCAAACAATCAGGCGGTAGTTGCAGCCAGAGCCCAAGGACGTTATACAACGGATGATGGTTATATCTTTAATGCCTCTGATATCATTGAAGATACAGGCGATGCCTATATTGTTCCTCATGGCAATCACTTCCACTATATTCCTAAGAGTGATTTGTCTGCCAGTGAATTAGCTGCTGCCCAAGCCTTCTTATCTGGAAAAGGCGGTCAATTAAGTACGGTTGAATATCGTTCTAGCAGGGGAGAAACAAGATCTAGTGTGAGAACGAGTCCATCTGAAACTCCTCAAAATCTTACAACAACTCCTGAGAGTCAAAATGAGGATTTAGCTAGTCTCCTTCAAGAATTGTACGCTTTGCCACTTAGCCAACGTCATGTGGAGTCTGATGGATTAGTATTTGACCCAGCACAGATTACAAAACGTACTGCAAATGGTGTGGCAGTACCTCACGGAGATCATTTCCATTTCATTCCTTATTCGCAAATGTCTGCCTTGGAAGAAAAATTGGCTCGAAATCTACCAATTGGAGGTCAGCCAGTTCAAAAGCATTCTGATAATACGAAACCAAGCAGTCCTGCGAAACCAAGTTCAGCCATTAAAGCAAACTTTAATCTCAATACGCAGGCACCGAATAGAGCAACTGGAGGAGCCTATACAACGGATGATGGGTATGTCTTTAGTCCAACAGATGTGATTGAAGATACAGGTGACGCTTTTGTTGTACCGCATGGAAATCATTTTCACTATATTCCTAAGAGTGATTTGTCTGCAGGAGAATTGGCTGCAGCCCAAGCCTATTGGAATGGGAAGCAGGGGTCTCGTCCTTCTTCAAGTTCTAGTCATAATGCAAATCCAGCTCAACCAAGCTTGTCAGAGAACCACAATTTGACTGTCACTCCAACTTATCATCAAAATCAAGGGGAAGACATTCCAAGCCTTTTACGTGAATTGTATGCTAAACCCTTATCAGAACGCCATGTAGAATCGGATGGACTAGTATTTGACCCGGCACAAATAACAAATCGTACAGCTAATGGTGTTGCTGTACCGCACGGAGACCATTATCACTTTATCCCTTATTCACAAATGTCACCTTTGGAAGAAAAATTGGCTCGTATGATAGCTATTAAGGGACAAAATGGTGCAGTCTTGCCGGGAATGAATTATTTGAAACCAGCACCAAAACCGCAAGCTCAACCATCAACTGAGAAAAAACAAACTGATTTTACAGTAGAACAGGTTGTTAGAAAAGTTGGGGAAGGATATGTTGTGGAAATTGCTGGTGTCAGTCACTATGTTTTTGCTAAAGACTTGGCTAAGGATAAGATTGATGCTATTGAAAATCTCTTGTCTAAGAAAACTCAAGAGACACATGCTCTAGTTGCTAAAAAAGAAAATGTCGCTTCTCGTGACCAAGAATTTTATGATAAAGCCTACAATCTGTTAACCCAGGCTCATAAAGCCTTGTCTGAAAATAAAGGTCGCGTTTCTGATTTCCAAACTTTAGACAAATTAGCAGAGCGCTTGAATGATGAATCTTCTAATAAAGTAAAATTGGTAGATGATTTATTGGCATTCCTAGCACCAATTACCCATCCAGAGCGACTTGGCAAACCAAATGCTCAAATTGCCTATACAGACGATGAAATTAAATTAGCGAAATTAGCAGGTAAATATACAACAGAGGATGGCTATATCTTTGATGAGCATGATATTGAAAGTGATGAAGGAAATGCCTACGTCACTCCACACTTGAACCATAGCCACTGGATTAAAAAAGACAGCTTATCTGAAGCTGAAAGAGCAGCAGCTCAGGCTTATGCTAAAGAAAAAGGCTTACAAGCTCCAAATTCTACTGAAGCAACAGAAGCAAAACCAGAGGCAACAGGGACAGAAGCTATCTATAACCGCGTAAAAGCTGAGAAAAAGGTACCATTAGAAAAAATACCGAATCATTTACAGTATACTGTAGCTGTACAAAATGGTCACTTTATAATTCCTCACTTTGATCACTATCATAACCTTAAGTTTGCATGGTTTGATGAAGGACTTTACTCAGCTCCTGAAGGCTATACCTTAGAAGATTTATTTGCGACAGTGAAATACTACGTTGAACATCCTGACCAACGTCCTCATTCAGATAATGGTTGGGGTAATGCTAGCGACCATGTTCGTAAAAATAAGGCAGACCAAAACGGTAAACCTGATGAAGATAAGGAACATGATGAAGTAAGTGAGCCAACTCATTCTGAATCTGATGAAAAAGAGAATCACGCTGGTTTAAATCCTTCAGCAGATAATCTTTATAGACCAAGCACTGATGCGGAAGAGACAGAGGAAGAAGCTGAAGATACTACAGATGAGGATGAAGTTCCACAAGTAGAGCGTTCTGTTATTGACGTTAAGATAGCAGAGGCGGAGACCTTGCTAGAAAAAGTAACAGATTCTCGTACTCGCCAAAATGCTATGGAGACATTGTCTGGTCTAAACAGCAGTCTTCTTTTCGGAACGAAAGACAGTAACACTATTTCAGCAGAATTAGATAGGCTCTTGGCTTTGTTAAAAGAGAGTCAACCGACTCCTATATAGTAGTAAAAAGAATGAAGCATATTTTATGGAGAAGTAACCTTTCGTGTTGCTTCTCTTTTTTAGAAGAAAGTAACAGAAACTTGACAGAAGTATAATAGATTGAATCTAGAATAGTACACCTTGACTTCTAAAATATTGTTAGAAATTGATTTGACTGTCCTGATCAATTTGTCCTATTCTTATTTCATTTCTCTATAATTTTAAATAGTAAACTATTTACTGGTTAATTAAATGGTTAAATAAGCGGTTTAGAAAAATTGTTTAACCGAGAAAAAAGAAGTTAAGAAAAAGTTTCATCATTTATTGAAATGAGGGATTTATGAAATTCAGTAAAAAATATATAGCAGCTGGATCAGCTGTTATCGTATCCTTGAGTCTATGTGCCTATGGACAAAACCAGCATCGTTCGCAGGAAAATAAGGACAATAATCGTGTCTCTTATGTGGATGGCAGCCAGTCAAGTCAGAAAAGTGAAAACTTGACACCAGACCAGGTTAGCCAGAAAGAAGGAATTCAGGCTGAGCAAATTGTAATCAAAATTACAGGTCAGGGCTATGTAACGTCACACGGTGACCACTATCATTACTATAATGGGAAAGTTCCTTATGATGACCTCTTTAGTGAAGAACTCTTGATGAAGGATCCAAACTACCAACTTAAAGACGCTGATATTGTCAATGAAGTCAAGGGTGGTTGTATCATCAAGGTCGATGGAAAATATTATGTCTACCTGAAAGATGTAGCTCATGCTGATAATGTTCGAACCAAAGATGAAATCAATCGTCAAAAACAAGAACATGTCAAAGATAAGGAGAAGGTCAGCTCTGATGTTGCTGTAGCAAGGTCTCAGGGACGATATACGACAAATGATGGCTATGTCTTTAATCCAGCTGATATTATCGAAGATACGGGTAATGCTTATATCGTTCCTCATGGAGGTCACTATCACTACATTCCCAAAAGCGATTTATCTGCTAGTGAATTAGCAGCAGCTAAAGCACATCTGGCTGGAAAAAATATGAACCGAGTCAGTTAAGCTATTCTTCAACAGCTAGTGACAATAACACGCAATCTGTAGCAAAAGGATCAACTAGCAAGCCAGCAAATAAATCTGAAAATCTCCAGAGTCTTTTGAAGGAACTCTATGATTCACCTAGCGCCCAACGTTACAGTGAATCAGATGGCTTGGTCTTTGACCCTGCTAAGATTATCAGTCTTACACCAAATGGAGTTGCGATTCCGCATGGCGACCATTACCACTTTATTCCTTACAGCAAGCTTTCTGCCTTAGAAGAAAAGATTGCCAGAATGGTGTCTATCAGTGGAACTGGTTCTACAGTTTCTACAAATGAAGTAGTGTCTAGTCTAGGCAGTCTTTCAAGCAATCCTTCTTCTTTAACGACAAGTAAGGAGCTCTCTTCAGTATCTGATGGTTATATTTTTAATCCAAAAGATATCATTGAAGAAACGGCTATAGCTTATATTGTAAGACATGGTGATCATTTCCATTACATTCCAAAATCAAATCAAATTGGGCAACCGACTCTTCCAAACAATAGTCTAGCAACACCTTCTCCATCTCTTCCAATCAATCCAGGAACTTCACATGAGAAACATGAAGAAGATGGATACGGATTTGATGCTAATCGTATTATCGCTGAAGATGAATCAGGTTTTGTCATGAGTCATGGAGACCACAATCACTACATCAAGGTTCAAACTAAGGGCTATGAAGTAGCCTTGAAAAACAAAATTCCAGCCCTGAAATCCAACTATCAGCCTGGGGCCTTTGATGAGAAAACAGTTTTAGCAAAAGTAGATCAACTTCTTGCTGAAAGTCGAAACGTCTATAAAGACGATCCAATCAAACAAAGACAGATTGAGTTAGTTTTAGGTCAGTTTACTGAAAATATGAAGAAACTAGCAACTAACTAACTCTACAGCAGGTTATCTAAAAACACTTGACCTCTTTGATAAGCAATATATCCATATTGATGAAAGTGTCAAACCTGTTGAAACAAGTGCTTTAGATAAGAAATATCAGGCCTTGATTGATAAAATCAATACGCTAGATACAGATACTTATGGACTTCCTAAGAAAGACCTTCTCGTTCGACTCCAGGAAGCTAAGTTGGCTAAAGATGAGGCTGCTTTAGCAGCGGTTGAATCACAACTTCAAGCTCTTCAAGACTTTAATGACCGTACTGGTGATACAACAGTGGAATACATCAAGTACTTCTATGAGCATGTAAACGATGGTCGTTTAAGTGATGAGCTTCGTAATAAAGTAGCTAATTTGACTTTTACTTTATATCAATCTCAATCCTTCCGTAAGGCTGTGGACTTGAATAAACTGTTCCCAAGCATTTACCAAACAAAACAAGAAGTAGAAGAGGCTTTGAAAAATCAGCCAGCTACTGCAAAAGTAAATGAAACAGTTTTAGATAAAGAAAAAGTTGATAACCAATCTGCTAAGCAAGCGATTTATGAATTTTTGAAAGATCTTTATCCTGATCTTAAAAAAGAAGAATATGTCAATCATGTCAGCAAGGAAGAAGTAGAAAGTCTTTTGAACAAGGCAAATCAACTCTTGGAACAAATCCATGAAGAAGGAATCAGACAATCCTTGGCAGAAGAAGTAGAAAATCTAAAAGCTGCCACAAACAAGGCTGATGCAGACTTGGATGAAGTAAACAGTCAGGTAAAAGATGTTTTGACTCGTATCGCTAGCGCCCTTCAACAAGAAAAGGAAAATGCTGAGCAAGATTCTCAGACACTTGTACTCTATCAAAAACTCTACGATATTCTCATGTCGCTTCACTCTTATTTAGAAAGTAATAATGGTTCTGATGAGGACTTTGATAAAGTGGATGCATTACTAGATCAACTTTCTGCTAAGAGTAAAGACAAAGCAGCTTTACTTGAATTGACAAAAGCTATTCTAGTTTTGAATCACCAAATCCAGTCAAAAGCTAGCGCAAGTGAAGAAACAAGTCCAGCAAGAAATGCTGAAGCAAATGGTGATAACACCAGTGCTGAGAACCAACCAAACGCAACTACAGAATCTAACAGCGAAACTGCTAGCGACGAAAACAAAGCAAGCAACACAAGAGATTCTAAACCTGCTGAATTAACTTCAGAAAAGGGATCAACTGAATCTACAACAAGCACTGGTAATCAAGAAAAAGCAGTAGAATAAACAGAAAGGCGAAGTAGCTGAGCCACCTCGTCTTTTTAGCCTTTATAAGCTACGATGCCAATGATGGTATCAACTGCACGTTCCATAGTCTGAAGGCTAACGTATTCAAAACGTCCGTGCATATTTTCGCCACCTGCAAAGATATTCGGAGTTGGGATTCCCATAAAGGAAATCTTAGAGCCGTCTGTTCCACCCCGGATTGGTTCGATAATAGGCGTGATACCTAGATCTTCCATAACGGCTTTAGCAACGGTAATTGGAGTCATATCTTTTTCAATGACTTCTTTCATATTGTAGTACTGGTCTGTCAAGTTGAGAGTGACACGGTTGCTCCCAAGTTCTTGATTCATCTTATCAGCGATAGATTGCATGGATGCTTTACGCGCTTCAAAGGCATCTTTTTCAAAATCACGAATGATGTAGCTTGCACGCGCCTCCTCAACACTACCTGTCACATCCATTAGATGGTAAAAACCTTGGTAACCTTCAGTTAACTCAGGTCGGTCATTTTCTGGAAGTTGATTATGAAAATCAATTGCTAGCTGAAGGGCATTGACCATCTGCCCTTTGGCAGTACCAGGGTGGACATTACGGCCTTGGAAATGCAATTCAGCACCAGCGGCTGAGAAAGTCTCGTACTGAAGTTCACCTAGTGGACCACCATCAACAGTGTAGGCAAAATCCACATCAAAATCTTCTGCATCAAATTTATTAGCACCAACACCGATTTCCTCATCTGGACCAAAACCAACACGAATCTCACAGTGTTTGATTTCAGGATGAGCAGTCAGATATTCAATAGCTGTCATAATCTCAGCAATACCAGACTTGTCATCAGCACCTAGCAAGGTTGTTCCATCAGTTGTAATGAGCGTTTGGCCTGGATATTTCTCAAGACTCTTGAAGTCGGCTGGATCCAGTTTAAAACCAGAATTTCCAAGTTCAATCACACCACCATCGTAGTTTTCAATTACCTGTGGATTGACTCCTTCAGCATTAAAATCAGCAGTATCCATGTGGGAGATGAAGCCAATCTTACGTGTTAAAGATGGATCATTGGCTGGCAAGGTTCCAATAGCAAAACCATTCGGTAGATAGTAAACATTTTGCAGTCCAACACGTTTCATTTCAGGAATTAGGACATTTGTTGCGAAGTCAACCTGACTCTGTGTACTTGGAGTAGTAGTAGAGTGTTCATCAGAGCGCGTGTTGACCTTAACGTAGGTTAAGAAGCGGTCCAAGAGATTTGGATAAGTCATAAAAAACTCCTTTTGAATTTATTTTTTCCATTGTATCATAGAAAGAAGAGAAAAACAAAAGACAGAAGTTAGGGCAATCTGCTATGTTAGCGTTTACTTATCAGTGGATTCATGATAAAATAAACTTGATAAAAACATCACAAGGAAGCGATTATGAAAAAAGCAATTTTAATGATGACCTTCGGTTCGCCAGAAGAGATTACCTTTGAAGGTGTAGCTGATTTTTTCACAAATATTCGTCGTGGAGTGAGACCTCAAGACCACGAGATTCAGACTCTCTATGATAATTATGTACGAATTGGAGGCACGCCTCTGCAAAAAATTACCCGTCAAGAGGTTGCCTTGGTAGAAGCTAGGCTGGGGAATGAATACAGTGTCTACTTTGCTAATAAGTTTTCCAGTCCCTTTATTCCAGATGTGATCGGTCAAATGGAAGCAGACGGAATTGAACAGTGTATTTGTTTGATTTTGGAGCCTCATTATTCTTTCTACTCTGTCATGGGCTATGAAAAATTTTTAGAAAGCAAACAAATTCAATTTTTGGTCATTAAGGACTGGTATCAGGAAGAAGCACTTTTAAACTATTGGGCAGATGAAATTGCTAAAATTTTAAAAGAAGAAGTAAAGCAGGATAGCTTTAAAGTCATCTTTTCAGCCCATAGTGTGCCCATTTTTGCCTTGGATTTTGGAGATCCTTATATCGATCAAATTTTCGAAAATAGCAAGTTAGTTGCTGAAAAACTAGGTTTGAGTTCCGATCAATATACAAATACCTGGCAAAGTGAGAGTGATATTGGGATTCCATGGATTAAGCCAGATGTTTTGGAGTATCTCAGAGAACAGACAGAACATCCAGACCATTATATTTTTGTTCCAATCAGCTTTATCAGTGAGCACATTGAAGTCTTGTTTGATAATGATGTGGAATGTTATGACTTGTGTCAGGAATTTGGGGTAAACTACCATCGTCCACCAATGCCAAATACAGATTCTCGCTTGATTGATGCCTTGGTCAATACAGTTAGAGCCAATGAACATCAAGAGTTTAAGGAATTTCTCCCAGAAGAAGAGACCTTTGATGAGTTAGTTCCTTCAGACGAGACGAAAAACATTTTGGCTGAATCTCAAGATTTACAAATGCCGGAATTTGTGAAAAAACTGATTGAGAAAAAAGGGCGGGAGAATGTTAAGATGCCTTATCTTATCAAGAAGATGCTAGAAAAAGCAGGCAAGTTGCCCAAAGAGTAAAGAAAAAGGATTTAGCTTTGTGCTAGATCCTTTTAATCGATTATTTTTTCTCAAGAAGGGCTTTGATTTCTTGAAGGACTTCCAATTCGGTTGGTTTTTTTTCGTCAGTTTTTTCTTCCTTTATACCAGTCAGTTTCTGTGCTTTTTCAATACCCTTGATAATAAAGAAGAGGGCGGTACCCACAAAGATAAAATTGATAATAGCACTTAAAAAGTTACCATAGCCGACTCCATGCCAAGAAAGTTGAGCGATACGTTCGACTTTAGCAGCTTTCAAAGCGGGATTTAAAATAAGAGGAGTGATAATGTCGTTTACAAGTGAAGTAACGATAGCACCAAAAGCAGAGGCAATGACAACACCGACAGCAAGGTCAATAACATTTCCTCGAAGCAAGAACGATTTTAGATTTTTTAACATACTGTTTTCCTTTCAATGTTTCGTGTTTCATTGTATCCTAAATCATTATAGAAGGCAATTAAAAGGCTCATAAATGGAGCATTATTTTCTAAAAATATAGATCTTGCTCAAGATATAATTGATGATAATAATGAGTATTTGTGCAATTATTGTTTCAATTGCATTTACCTTATCAGGATTTTCGTTTACAAATTGCCCTATGATATGAGGGAATTGAGTTACAAAGAGAAAAGTTAAAAACAAGTCTAACAGAAAAGTAGAAAGGCGGGCAAGAAAAAATTTCACTAAACGGATAAGCCGATTCTTCCTTGCTTGCTTAAATACAAGCCTATCATTTGTGATAAAGGCAAATAGGATACCAAATATATTTGCCAAGGCCGTAGCAAGGAGTTCTTTATGGGTTAATTGATAAATGACTAATCTGGATAGAATGGAAACAAGAGTCGTCGCTATACCAAAAAAGAGATAGGCTAAGATTTCATTGTTAAGAAATTTTTGAATACAAATTTTCATGTTTTTAGTATAGCATAAAGCAGGCTATTGTGCTATACTAGTAAGGTTGATTGAATCAACCCTTGGTGCTTAGCTTCTTTCACCAAGCATATTACACGCGGGAAACCGCCAAAGGAGAAAACATGAAAAAATTAACTATTCGTGATGTTGCAGATATTGCAATTGTTGCTGCTATCTATGTCGTTTTAACTGTCACACCACCCCTAAATGCCATCAGCTATGGTGCTTATCAGTTTCGTATTTCAGAAATGATGAACTTTATGGCTTTTTACAATCCCAAGTACATCATCGGAGTTACTATCGGTTGTATGATTGCTAATTTCTTTAGCTTCGGACTACTAGATGTCTTTGTTGGTGGCGGATCAACCTTGGTATTCCTCAGTTTAGGTGTTTGGCTTTTTGCAAAATATAGCAAGGATTACCTCTTTAACGGATTGATTCGAAAAGATCATTTCTTCTTTTCAATCCTCTTTTCAATTTCCATGTTTACCATCGCTGCAGAGTTAAATATTGTAGCAGAATTACCATTTTTCCTTACTTGGTTTACAACAGGAATTGGTGAATTTGCCTCATTGATTATTGGAGCGATTATCATTGGTAAAATTGGTCGTCGAATCGATTTAAGCAAATAGAACAGGACAAGCTAGGTAGCCTTTACCTGGCTTTTTCTTATGGAAAATTTCTAAGAAAACTTGACAAGTTTTTCTGATTATAGTATACTTACTTAAGTAAGCTGATTTAGCTCAGTTGGCAGAGCGCATCCATGGTAAGGATGAGGTCGCCGGTTCAATCCCGGCAATTAGCATGATATGTATAGGGAAACTCTTGAATACGAGAGTTTTTTGTTATACTCGATCGAAAAAATTTCTTATTGACAAAATCAAGTATCTCTAGTAATATAGAATATGCGATGAGTCGATAGGTAGTCTTCGGACTACTATTGAGCATAAGGAGGTCATAACGCAGGAGCGGACCTTGATGAGTTGTGTGAACCTGCTCATCACATGAAGATGCCTCTTAGTCCCTAGTCTAACGACTGGGGATTTTTATTTTCCAAAAAATGATGAAAAAGCTTTGCAATTCATGGAAAAAGTAGTATAATACTTCTATTATAGAAATTTTTAGAAAATTCCGAAAGAGGTTATTTATGGGATATACAGTTGCTGTAGTCGGCGCGACAGGTGCTGTCGGTGCTCAGATGATAAAAATGTTGGAAGAATCAACACTTCCAATCGATAAAATTCGTTTACTTGCTTCTGCACGTTCAGCAGGCAAGACTTTGAAATTTAAAGATCAAGATATTACGATTGAAGAAACGACTGAAACAGCTTTTGAAGGAGTTGATATTGCTCTCTTTTCAGCAGGTGGTTCTACATCAGCTAAGTATGCACCATACGCAGTGAAAGCTGGAGCGGTAGTAGTAGATAATACATCTTACTTCCGTCAAAATCCAGACGTTCCTTTGGTTGTTCCAGAGGTCAATGCTCACGCACTTGATGCCCACAATGGGATCATTGCCTGCCCTAACTGTTCAACAATTCAAATGATGGTGGCTCTTGAGCCAGTTCGCCAAAAATGGGGCTTGGACCGTATCATTGTTTCAACTTACCAAGCAGTTTCAGGTGCTGGTATGGGAGCAATTCTTGAGACACAACGTGAACTTCGTGAAGTCTTGAATGATGGTGTAACCCCACGTGATTTGCATGCCGAAATCTTGCCTTCAGGTGGTGACAAGAAACATTATCCTATCGCCTTCAATGCTCTTCCACAAATTGATGTCTTCACTGACAATGATTACACTTATGAAGAGATGAAGATGACTAAGGAAACTAAGAAAATTATGGAAGATGATAGTATTGCCGTTTCAGCAACATGTGTTCGTATTCCAGTCTTATCAGCTCACTCTGAGTCTGTTTATATCGAAACAAAAGAAGTGGCTCCAATCGAAGAAGTCAAAGCAGCTATCGCAGCCTTCCCGGGTGCTGTTCTTGAAGATGATGTAGCTCATCAAATTTATCCTCAAGCTATCAATGCAGTTGGTTCGCGTGATACCTTTGTTGGTCGTATCCGTAAAGACTTGGATGCTGAAAAAGGAATCCACATGTGGGTTGTTTCAGACAACCTGCTCAAAGGTGCTGCTTGGAACTCAGTTCAGATTGCTGAAACTCTTCATGAACGTGGCTTGGTTCGTCCAACAGCTGAATTGAAATTTGAATTAAAATAGTCATATCGTTTAGGAGTTCAGATGAACTCCTTCTTTGAAATAGAGAGGTGTTTTCATGTCTTATCAAGATTTAAAAGAGTGTAAAATCATCACAGCCTTTATTACCCCCTTCCATCAGGATGGTTCCATCAACTTTGATGCTATTCCAGCCTTGATTGAGCATTTATTGGATCATCATACGGATGGAATTCTTCTCGCAGGGACGACTGCTGAGAGTCCAACTTTGACCCACGATGAAGAGTTGGAACTCTTTGAGGCAGTTCAAAAAGTTGTCAATGGACGCGTTCCTTTGATTGCGGGTGTTGGTACCAATGATACGCGTGACTCTATCGAGTTTGTCAAAGAAGTCGCGGAATTCGGCGGTTTTGCTGCTGGACTTGCTATTGTGCCTTACTACAACAAACCTTCTCAAGAAGGAATGTATCAGCATTTTAAAGCCATTGCAGATGCTTCTGACCTACCAATTATTATCTATAACATTCCAGGGCGTGTAGTTGTCGAATTGACTCCAGAAACCATGCTTCGCTTAGCTGACCATCCAAATATTATTGGTGTCAAAGAATGTACCAGCTTGGCCAATATGGCTTACTTGATTGAGCACAAGCCAGAAGAGTTCTTGATTTATACAGGTGAGGATGGAGATGCTTTCCATGCCATGAACCTTGGTGCGGATGGGGTTATTTCTGTTGCCTCTCATACAAATGGGGATGAGATGCACGAAATGTTTACTGCCATTGCAAAAAGCGATATGAAGAAAGCCGCAGCTATTCAACGTAAATTCATTCCTAAGGTCAATGCCCTCTTCTCTTATCCAAGTCCTGCTCCTGTCAAGGCAGTTCTTAACTATATGGGATTTGCAGCTGGACCAACTCGTCTACCTCTTGTTCCAGCACCAGAAGAAGATGCCAAACGCATTATCAAGGTTGTTGTAGATGGCGACTACGAAGCGACTAAGGCAACTGTAACAGGTGTCTTAAGACCAGATTACTAATAAGACAATAAAATCCATGACCGCAATAACGAGCATGGATTTTTCTTATTTTCCTAAACAGAATTGGCTAAAGAGTTGGGTGATGAGTTCATCTGGAGCAGCATCTCCAGTGATTTCTCCGAGGATTTCCCAAGTACGAGTCAAGTCAACTTGAAGCAAGTCAACTGGCATCCCTAGTTCAAGACCTTGGTTAACAGCTTGTAGGCTTTCAACTGCTTTTTCAATCAGGGAAATGTGACGAGCATTTGACAGGTAGGTTGCGTCTTGCTCAACCAAACCAGCATTTTCAAAGAAGAGGTTGTTGATTCTCTCTTCAATCTTATCGATATTTTGATTTTTAAGGACTGAAATGCGAATGACATCTTCTGGAAGTTCAGAGGTTTCAATAACTTCTGGCAGGTCAGTTTTGTTAAGGAGAATAATTCGGTTGGTTTCTTGGCTGATTTCTAGGAGTTGGCGGTCTTGGGCGGTTAGTGGTTCACTAGCATTTAACACTAGTAGTACTAGGTCAGCTTCCTTGAGGGCTTTTTTCGAACGCTCGACACCGATTTGTTCAACGATATCATCCGTTTCACGAATACCAGCTGTGTCAATCAATTTTAGGGGAACACCGTTGATGTTGACGTATTCTTCAATGACATCACGTGTCGTACCAGCAATATCGGTTACGATTGCCTTATCTTCACGTAAGAGGTTGTTGAGAAGGCTTGATTTCCCAACGTTGGGGCGTCCGATGATGGCAGTGGAAATTCCTTCACGAAGGATTTTACCGCGACGGGCTGTTCTAAGGAGATTGGTTAGTAATTGTTCAAACTCCATTGTCTTTTCTCGGACCACAGCAGTAGTCGCTTCTTCAACATCGTCATACTCAGGATAGTCGATATTGACCTCGACTTGGGCAAGTGTGTTAAGGATTTCTTGACGGATATTGTTAATAAGGTCAGAAAGTGAGCCGTCTAATTGTTTAACTGCAATGTTCATAGCCTTGTCTGTCTTAGCACGGATGATGTCCATAACGGCTTCAGCCTGAGTCAAGTCAACACGTCCATTTAGGAAGGCACGTTTGGTAAATTCACCAGGTTCTGCCAACCGAGCTCCTTCACGGATAGCTAGCTGGAGAATCTCATTGGTCACCGCAATCCCACCGTGAGTGTTAATCTCGATAATATCTTCACGAGTGAAGGTTTTTGGAGACTTCATGGCTCCAACCATAACCTCGTCCATGACCTTACCATTTTGAGGGTCAACGATGTGACCGTAGTTAAGTGTATGGCTAGCAACCTGACTCAAGTATTTTCCTTTAAAAATCTTTTGCGCAATAGCAAAACTTTCTGTTCCGCTCAAGCGGACAATACCAATAGCCCCTTCACCTAGTGGAGTAGAGATAGCAGCGATGGTATCAAATTCTCGTGTAATCATAATGTTTCCTTTAATCAATAACTCTTTTCTTGGAAATTTTTCCAAGTCTCTTTTCAAATTGTAACAAATTTGAACTATTTCTTCAATGGATGCTACTTGGAGATTGAAAAAGCCTAAGCAATTCTGCTTAAGCTAGCTTATTTAGTACGCATTTCCCCTTGTGGGAAGTAAGTTCCTTCTGGCATGTCGTTGATGATGACATGGACAGCAGATTGAGGGGCTCCAGTGTTGCGGACAACTGCTTCCGTTACTTCCTTAGCAAGAGCTTTCTTTTGCTCGAGCGTGCGTCCTTCAAATAAATCGATGCGTACAAATGGCATAATAGCTTCCTCCACTAGTTTTGATTTCTTCCATTTTACCACATTTTGCCGTTTAAAGCTTCAGAAAATTATGATATACTAGAATGTAGCAAAAATTTAGAAATGGACGTGAAGCAAGAAACATGGCACAGTTGTATTATCGTTATGGGACCATGAACTCTGGTAAAACGATTGAGATTCTCAAAGTGGCCTATAACTACGAGGAGCAAGGAAAAGGTGTTGTCATTATGACCTCGGCTCTGGATACGCGTGACGGTGTTGGCTATGTGTCGAGTCGAATTGGCATGAAACGCCCTGCCCTTGCGATTGAGGAAACAACGGATATCTTTGGCTATATCCGAGACCTACCAGAAAAACCTTATTGTGTTTTGGTCGATGAAGCCCAGTTTCTTAAACGCCACCATGTTTACGACCTAGCTCGTGTTGTGGACGAGTTAGACATACCCGTCATGGCTTTTGGCTTGAAAAATGACTTTCGCAATGAATTGTTCGAAGGTTCCAAATATCTCTTGCTTTTAGCAGACAAGATTGACGAAATCAAGACCATCTGTCAGTATTGCAAGAAAAAGGCGACCATGGTGTTGCGAACACAGGATGGACTGCCCGTTTACGATGGAGAACAGATCCAGATTGGTGGTAATGAAACCTATATCTCGGTTTGCCGTAAACATTATTTTGCCCCTGAAATCAATAAGGAGAATGAAGAAAAATGAACATCTATGATCAACTACAAGCTGTAGAAGACCGTTATGAAGAACTAGGAGAATTGCTGAGTGACCCTGATGTCGTTTCAGACACCAAGCGTTTTATGGAGCTTTCAAAAGAAGAAGCTTCCAATCGTGACACCGTAATAGCCTACCGTGAGTATAAACAAGTCCTTCAAAATATCGTCGATGCCGAAGAGATGATTAAGGAATCAGGCGGAGATGCGGACTTGGAAGAAATGGCCAAGCAAGAACTCAAAGATGCCAAGGCTGAAAAAGAAGAATATGAAGAAAAACTGAAAATTTTGCTCCTTCCAAAGGATCCAAACGATGACAAGAATATCATCCTTGAAATCCGTGGAGCAGCTGGTGGAGACGAAGCGGCACTTTTCGCTGGAGATTTGCTAACTATGTACCAAAAGTATGCGGAAGCCCAAGGTTGGCGCTTTGAAGTCATGGAAGCCTCTATGAACGGTGTCGGTGGTTTTAAAGAAGTGGTTGCTATGGTTTCTGGTCAGTCGGTTTACTCTAAACTCAAGTACGAATCAGGTGCCCACCGTGTGCAACGTGTCCCTGTGACAGAAAGCCAAGGCCGTGTTCATACTTCGACAGCGACAGTTCTTGTTATGCCAGAAGTTGAAGAGGTTGAATACGACATTGATCCAAAAGACCTTCGTGTCGACATCTATCACGCCTCTGGTGCTGGTGGACAGAACGTCAACAAGGTTGCGACAGCCGTTCGTATCGTTCACTTGCCAACCAATATTAAAGTTGAGATGCAGGAAGAACGTACCCAGCAGAAGAACCGTGAGAAAGCCATGAAAATCATCCGTGCGCGTGTTGCTGACCACTTTGCACAAATTGCTCAGGATGAACAAGACGCTGAGCGTAAATCAACAATCGGTACTGGTGACCGTTCAGAACGTATTCGTACTTATAACTTCCCACAAAACCGTGTCACAGACCACCGTATCGGCTTGACTCTCCAAAAACTAGATACTATTTTGTCTGGTAAATTGGATGAGGTTGTGGATGCTTTGGTGCTCTATGACCAAACACAAAAATTAGAAGAATTAAATAAATAATGATATTAGCTCAATTATTTTCAGATTTTGAAGAAGAGTTGATAAGACAAGGAGAGGAAGCTGAAAGCCTCTCTTTTGTCTATCGTGGCCTGAAAAATCTTCCTTTCACAGATTTTGTTTTTGCCCTCCAGAAAGAGGTAACAGAGGAAGAAAAACAATTTGTAAAAGGAATTTTTCAACAGTTAGTAGATCATAAACCAGCACAGTATATCATCGGACAGGCAGATTTTTATGGAATGCAGTTAAAAGTTGATGAGCGGGTTTTGATTCCCCGTCCAGAGACAGAGGAATTAGTCGAGCTTATCCTGGCTGAAAATTCTGAAGAAAATCTTAAGGTCCTAGATATCGGGACAGGTAGTGGAGCTATTGCTCTCGCTCTAGCAAAAAATAGACCAGATTGGTCAGTGACAGCAGCAGATATTTCCCAAGATGCTTTAGATTTAGCTAACGAAAATGCTAAAAATCAAAATCTTCAAATATTTTTAAAAAAATCTGACTGTTTTACAGAAATTTCTGAAAAATATGATATAATTGTTTCCAATCCACCCTATATCTCTCGTGAAGATGAGTCAGAGGTTGGCTTGAATGTTTTGCATTCGGAGCCTCATCTAGCTCTCTTTGCAGACGAGGATGGCCTAGCTATTTACCGTAGAATTGCGGAAGATGCAAAAGACTATCTCAAAGATGGTGGTAAGATTTACCTTGAAATTGGATACAAGCAAGGTCAAAGTGTTCCTGAACTTTTTAGGAAGCATCTTCCTGAAAAACGTGTAAGAACGCTTAAGGATCAATTTGGTCAAGATAGGATGGTTGTGGTTGATGATGGACAGGATTAGGCAAGAGTTGGAAAAGGGTGGAGCTGTTGTTCTGCCTACAGAGACTGTTTATGGTCTTTTTGCCAAGGCTCTAGACGAAAAAGCAGTTAATCATGTATACCAGATTAAACGTCGTCCCAGAGACAAGGCACTCAATCTCAATATTGCCTCTTTAGAGGATATCTTGCACTTTTCAAAGAATCAGCCAACTTATCTTCAAAAACTTGTAGAGACCTTTTTACCAGGTCCCTTGACCATTATTCTCGAAGCTAATGACCGAGTTCCCTATTGGGTCAATTCGGGTCTCGCAACGGTGGGATTTCGGATGCCTAGTCATCCCATCACGCTTGATTTGATTAGAGAGACGGGACCCTTGATTGGGCCGTCTGCCAATATTTCAGGTCAGTCAAGTGGTGTAACCTTTGAACAAATTCTGAAGGATTTTGACCAAGAGGTTTTGGGTCTAGAAGACGATGCTTTTCTAACTGGACAGGATTCGACTATTTTGGACTTGTCTGGAGACAAGGTGAAAATCTTACGCCAAGGGGCCATTAAGCGAGAAGATATTCTTGCTCAGTTGCCAGAGATTTCTTTTGAGGAGGAATGAGATGCTAAGAGATTTAAGAGAAACTGATGTGAACGCTATATGTGAGATCAACCAAGAGGCTTTGGGTTATTCTTTTAGTCCAGAGGACACGGCTAGTCAATTTGCTAGACTATCTCAGGATTCCCATCATTTCCTACTTGGCTATGAGAATGAAGCTAGTCATGCCTTGCTTGGATATGTCCACGCTGAGGTCTATGAATCACTTTATTCTAAAGCAGGATTTAATATTTTAGCTTTAGCAGTTTCACCTCAAGCGCAAGGTCAAGGTATTGGTAAAAGCTTATTACAAGGGTTGGAAGAAGAAGCAAAAAGACGTGGTTATGGGTTTATCCGCTTAAACTCTGCCGATCATCGTCTGGGTGCTCATGCATTTTATGAAAAAGTTGGTTATACTTGTGATAAAATGCAGAAACGGTTTATTCGCATCTTTTAGTTTGATTTTCTAATAAGAAAATTAAACTAATGGACTAGTCACACAATAAAAGGAGAAGACCTATGATTTTTGACAAAGATGATTTTAAAGCATACGATGCTGATCTCTGGAATGCTATTGCCAAAGAAGAAGAACGCCAACAGAATAATATCGAGTTGATTGCTTCGGAAAACGTAGTTTCCAAGGCTGTTATGGCAGCTCAAGGGTCTATCTTGACAAACAAATATGCCGAGGGTTACCCAGGCCGCCGTTATTATGGTGGAACGGATGTGGTAGACGTGGTAGAGACTCTTGCTATTGAACGCGCAAAAGAAATTTTCGGTGCAAAATTTGCTAATGTCCAACCTCACTCAGGAAGCCAAGCCAACTGTGCGGCTTACATGGCCTTGATTGAGCCAGGTGATACCGTTATGGGGATGGATTTAGCAGCAGGTGGACACTTGACCCACGGAGCTCCAGTTAGCTTCTCAGGTCAAACCTACAACTTTGTTTCTTATAGTGTAGATCCTGAAACGGAATTATTGGACTTTGATGCTATATTGAAGCAAGCCCAAGAAGTAAAACCAAAATTGATCGTAGCAGGTGCTTCAGCCTATTCTCAAATTATCGACTTTTCAAAATTCCGTGAAATTGCAGATGCCGTTGGTGCTAAGCTCATGGTAGATATGGCTCATATCGCTGGTTTGGTTGCGGCTGGCCTTCATCCAAGCCCAGTACCATACGCTCACATCACGACAACAACGACCCACAAAACCCTTCGTGGACCTCGTGGTGGTTTGATTTTGACCAATGACGAAGAACTTGCTAAAAAAATCAATTCAGCTATTTTCCCAGGTATTCAGGGCGGTCCTTTAGAGCATGTTGTGGCGGCTAAGGCAGTTTCCTTCAAAGAAGTTTTGGATCCAGCCTTCAAGGAATATGCTGCCAATGTAATTAAGAACAGCAAGGCTATGGCAGATGTCTTCTTGCAAGATTCTGATTTCCGTATCATTTCTGGAGGAACAGAAAACCACCTCTTCCTAGTGGATGTGACTAAGGTTGTTGAAAACGGAAAAGTTGCTCAAAACTTGCTGGATGAAGTCAATATTACCCTAAATAAAAACTCAATCCCTTACGAAACCTTGTCACCATTCAAGACAAGTGGGATTCGTATCGGAGCAGCAGCTATTACTGCACGTGGATTTGGTGAAGAAGAAAGTCGCAAAGTGGCTGAACTTATTATTAAAACCCTTAAGAATGCAGAAAATGAAGCTGTCTTAGAAGAAGTGAGAAGTGCAGTTAAAGAATTAACAGATGCCTTCCCATTATACGAGGACTAAAATTTTTATGGATATTTATATTAAGAAAGCTATTATCCATCAGTTTAGCCCGGATGATACCGAGCTGTTTCTAGCGGATAAGTTTCTCAATATCACTCCAAAAATCGAAGAATACTTGCGTAAAAAAATTGAACGTGTGTATTCAGATGAAGCTAAGACTGGGATTTTCGAAGAAGAAAATCCCTTCTTCAATCACATCACAGACGATTTGTTGGAGACATCAGTAACACTGGCTAATCTCTGGAAAGAGGAGTTCAGTATTTCCGAAAATCTCAAGACCAATGACTTGATTTTTGTGCAATTTTCTAAAGAAGGTGTGAAACATTTCGCTTTCTTGAGAATTGCCCTGCGTGAGACCTTGACTCACCTCGGAGGAGAAGTTGATAATCCAATCAAGCTGACTCAGAATAACCTGCCTGGATTTGGAACAGGGGCTGATGAGGCCTTGGTAGTCAATCTTCAGAGCCGCAAGTACCATCTGATTGAAAAACGAATCAAGTACAACGGGACTTTTTTGAACTATTTTTCAGATAATCTTCTTACTGTCGCTCCTAAGATTTCACCCAAGAAATCTATCAAAGAACTAGAAAAAACAGCCCAGAGAATTGCTGAATCTTTTAACACAGATGATTTTCAATTTCAATCCAAGGTCAAATCAGCTATTTTCAACAACCTAGAAGAAAGCAATGAATTGTCACCTGAGAAATTGGCTAATGACCTTTTTGACAACAATCTGACGGCTCGTCTAAGCTTTATTGACCAAGTCAAAGAAGCCGTACCAGAACCTGTTCAATTTGATGAAATTGATGCCAGTCGCCAATTAAAGAAATTTGAAAACCAAAAACTCTCCTTGTCAAATGGAATTGAGCTCATCGTTCCCAATAACGTCTATCAAGACGCCGAGTCTGTTGAGTTTATCCAAAATGATAATGGAACCTACTCTATCTTAATCAAAAATATCGAGGATATCCAAAGTAAATAATGTTTAAACGAATTCGAAGAGTGCTTGTACTAGCAGTCTTCCTTTTTGCTGGATATAAAGCTTACCGCGTTCACCAAGATGTTAAGCAAGTTATGACCTATCAACCCATGGTGCGAGAAATCTTGAGTGAAAAAGACACACCAGCAAACGAAGAGCTTGTGCTCGCTATGATTTATACTGAAACAAAAGGAAAAGAAGGCGATGTCATGCAGTCTAGTGAGTCTGCAAGTGGCTCAACCAATACCATCAATGATAACGCCTCTAGCATTCGGCAAGGCGTTCAAACTCTGACAGACAATCTCTATCTGGCGCAGAAGCAGGGGGTAGATGTCTGGACGGCTGTTCAAGCCTATAATTTTGGTCCTGCCTATATCGATTTTATCGCCCAAAATGGTAAGGAAAATACCTTGGCTCTGGCCAAACAGTACTCTCGTGAGACTGTTGCTCCCTTGCTTGGCAATACCACTGGAAAGACTTATAGTTATATTCACCCCATTTCCATTTTTCATGGAGCCGAACTCTATGTAAATGGAGGAAACTATTACTATTCTAGACAGGTGCAACTCAACCTTTACATCATCAAATGTTTCACTCTCTTTTCAACATCTGGCTAGTTCAGGTGTTTTTGTTATAAGTTTTCTTTAAGATAGATATATTACTCTAGAAAGGTAAAGGAGGAAATTCCCTATGAGAAAGAAACTCTTTCTGACTAGTGCTGCGGTCTTGTGGGCAGTAACAGCTATGAATAGTGCCCATGCAGCAACAGATGTGCAAAAAGTCATTGATGAAACCTATGTCCAACCTGAATATGTCCTAGGCTCTTCATTATCTGAAGACCAAAAAAATCAAACCCTTAAAAAACTAGGCTACAATGCCTCAACAGACACCAAAGAACTCAAGACCATGACACCTGATGTCTATTCTAAAATCATGAATGTGGCCAATGACTCTAGTTTACAGTTGTATTCATCAGCCAAGATTCAAAAACTAGGTGATAAGTCGCCACTTGAGGTCAAGATTGAAACACCAGAAAACATCACTAAGGTGACGCAGGATATGTACCGAAATGCAGCAGTAACTCTGGGTGTGGAACACGCCAAAATCACTGTAGCAGCACCCATTCCAGTTACAGGTGAGAGTGCCTTAGCAGGGATTTATTATTCGCTAGAAGCTAATGGAGCCAAGGTGCCGCAAGCCAACAAAGACTTGGCTCAAGAAGAGCTAAAGGCTTTGTCAGATATCAATGCTGAAAACAAGGACAAGTCAGGCTATGATGCTAATAAATTAAACGTTGCCCTAGCTGATATCAAGTCAGGACTCGCCAAAGCTAAAGAAAGTAAGGGAAATCTGACAGAGGAAGATGTCCGCAAAATCGTTGAAGATACCTTAAAAAATTATAAACTTGATCAGGTGATAACAGGAAACCAGATCAATATCATCATCAATTTTGCTTTAAATCTCTCAAAGAGTGATATCCTCAGCAATGCAGATTTCACTAAAACCCTAAATGACCTTAAACAAAGTATTGTTTCACAAGCTGGCGACAGTTTTAAAAATATCAACCTTAACTTTGATGCTGATAAGGCGCTAGAAGAAGGTGGTAACTTCTTAAGCTCCCTCTGGCAAGCCATTGTCAACTTCTTCAAGAGTTTTGGTTCTTAAGAAATTTCATGGTATAATAGATGGTAACCGTAACGTTGCCGTCTTTTTTGTCGGCCAATAGAAAGAGAAGAGAATGTTAAAGAAAAATGATATTGTAGAAGTTGAAATTGTTGACTTGACCCATGAAGGTGCAGGAGTGGCCAAGGTGGATGGTTTGGTCTTTTTTGTAGAGAATGCTTTACCGAGTGAAAAAATTCTCATGCGAGTTCTCAAGGTCAATAAAAAGATTGGTTTTGGAAAAGTAGAAGAATACCTTGTCCAATCACCACACCGTAATCAAGATCTAGATTTGGCTTACCTGCGTTCAGGAATCGCGGATTTAGGTCATCTTGCCTATCCAGAACAGGTCAAGTTTAAAACCAAGCAAGTCAAGGACAGTCTTTACAAGATTGCTGGAATTGCTGATGTAGAGGTTGCTGAAACTTTAGGTATGGAAAATCCAGTCAAGTACCGCAATAAGGCACAGGTCCCTGTCCGTAGAGTGAATGGTATCTTGGAAACAGGATTTTTCCGTAAGAATTCCCACGACCTCATGCCTCTAGAAGATTTCTTTATCCAAGATCCTGTGATTGACGAGCTAGTAGTAGCCCTACGTGATTTGCTCCGTCGTTATGATTTGAAACCTTATGATGAAAAGGAACAAGCTGGCTTGATTCGTAATCTTGTGGTGCGTCGCGGACACTATTCAGGTCAAATTATGGTTATTTTGGTAACAACTCGTCCCAAAGTTTTTCGTGTGGAGCAATTGATTGAACAAGTCATCAAGCAGTTTCCAGAGATTGTATCTGTTATGCAAAATATCAACGACCAGAACACTAATGCGATTTTTGGTAAGGAATGGCGCACCCTTTATGGACAAGACTTTATCACTGACCAGATGTTGGGAAATGACTACCAAATCGCTGGACCAGCATTTTACCAAGTCAATACTGAAATGGCTGAAAAACTTTATCAAACAGCCATTGACTTTGCTGAATTAAAAGAAGATGATGTGGTTATTGATGCCTATTCTGGTATCGGGACGATTGGCCTCTCTGTTGCGAAACACGTCAAGGAAGTCTATGGTGTCGAAGTGATTCCAGAAGCGGTTGAGAATAGCAAGAAGAATGCCCAACTGAACAATATTTCAAACGCCCTCTATGTCTGTGACACAGCTGAAAATGCCATGAAGAATTGGCTCAAAGATGGAATTCAACCAAGCCTTATCCTAGTGGACCCACCAAGAAAAGGACTCACAGAAAGCTTTATCAAGGCAAGTAGCCAAACAGGAGCAGACCGCATTGCCTATATCTCCTGTAATGTTGCTACTATGGCGCGTGATATCAAACTCTACCAAGAATTGGGATATGAATTGAAGAAAGTCCAGCCGGTAGATCTTTTTCCTCAGACGCACCATGTCGAATGTGTAAGCTTGTTGGAGAAACGTAGTTAATCCTTAAAAGGTTCCCCAAACCTTTTGAGTTCCGCAGACTTACCATGTTGAGGCAGTATCACTGCTTGTACAAGCTGAGGTATCAGCGAAGTAGAAGTAGATGCTCCATCTATGGGATAGGACTCGTAGAATGAAGAGGAAAACCGACGAAATGATATGGTAAGTCCGAAACGCTCAGTGTGTAAGCTTGTTGCTAAAAGCGTAAAAACCTTTGAACGAAAGGAATAATAGACTTCCTGCGAAACAAAATACAATACAATAAAACTATGGATGATGAAGCAAGTAAACAATTAAGCGATAGCCGTTTTAAGAGCCTTGTAGGTGTTCAGTTCAGCGCACGACATTTAAAGAGATGTTAGTTGTGTTAAAAACAGCTTATCAACGTAAACGCGCAAAAGTGGACGAAAACCCAAATTAAGCCTAGACGGTCTCCTGGTCTCCTCATGCTAACTATTCAATACATGCGAGAATAGAGCACTTATGAACAAATTGCGGCTGATTTTGGCATTCACGAAAGCAACTTAATCCGTCGGAGCCAATGGGTTGAAGCAACTCTTATTCAAAATAGTTTTACGATTTCAAATTCTGCCTTAATTCTGTAAAAATAGTAAAATTCGAAGGATTGTGAAGGATTGTAAGGTAAGAGTTTTTTTCTTTCTGAAAAAATGGTATAATAGCAATCAAAACTAGAAAATAAAACGGAATTTGGAACAGATTTGTCTGTATCCTAGTAGAGTGGTGATACTATGAAGATTAGTAAGAGGCACTTATTAAATTATTCCATCTTGATTCCCTACTTGCTTTTATCTATTTTGGGCTTGATTGTGGTCTATTCGACCACCAGTGCTATTTTAATCGAAGAAGGCAAGAGCGCCTTGCAATTGGTTCGAAATCAAGGAATCTTTTGGATTGTTAGTTTAATACTGATTGCCTTAATTTATAAATTAAGACTAGATTTTTTGAGAAATGAGCGACTAATCATTTTAGTTATCTTGATAGAAATGGTTTTATTGTTCTTGGCTCGTTTTATTGGTATTTCCGTAAACGGGGCATACGGTTGGATTTCGGTTGCAGGAGTAACTATTCAGCCAGCTGAGTACTTGAAAATCATTATTATTTGGTATTTGGCTCACCGATTCTCCAAACAGCAAGAAGAAATAGCTATTTATGATTTTCAAGTTTTGACTCAAAATCAATGGCTTCCCCGTGCTTTTAATGATTGGCGATTCGTTCTCCTAGTTCTGATTGGAAGTTTGGGAATTTTCCCTGATTTAGGGAATGCGACTATTTTAGTCTTGGTTTCCTTGATTATGTATACAGTTAGTGGAATCGCTTATCGCTGGTTTTCAACCATTCTGGCGCTCGTATCTGCCGCTTCTGTCTTTGTCTTGACCACTATCAGCCTAATCGGTGTTGAGACCTTTTCAAAAATTCCAGTATTTGGCTATGTGGCCAAGCGCTTTAGTGCCTTTTTTAATCCTTTTGCCGATCGTGCTGATGCGGGTCACCAGTTAGCTAATTCTTATTTTGCCATGGTCAATGGCGGTTGGTTTGGTCTAGGTCTTGGAAACTCGATTGAAAAACGAGGTTATTTACCAGAAGCTCATACAGACTTTGTCTTTTCTATCGTGATTGAAGAATTTGGCTTTGTTGGTGCTAGTCTTATTTTAGCTCTCTTGTTTTTCATGATTCTGCGAATTATCTTGGTCGGTATCCGAGCGGAGAATCCTTTTAATGCCATGGTTGCACTCGGTGTCGGAGGGATGATGTTGGTTCAGGTATTTGTCAATATCGGAGGGATTTCGGGCTTGATTCCATCTACAGGAGTGACTTTCCCCTTCTTATCCCAGGGTGGAAATAGTCTTCTAGTCTTATCAGTGGCAGTGGCCTTTGTCTTAAATATTGATGCCAGTGAAAAACGCGCTAAGTTGTACCGAGAATTGGAAAATCAACAAATGAACCTTCTGTGAAGTAGAATAAAGAAAGGATAGTCTATGTCTCTTCAAAAATTAGAAAATTATAGTAATAAAAGTGTTGTGCAAGAAGAAGTATTGATTCTAACAGAATTGCTGGAAGATATTACTAAAAATATGCTTGCCCCAGAGACCTTTGAAAAAATCATGCAGTTGAAAGAATTATCAACTCAAGAAGATTATCAAGGTCTAAACCGTCTAGTGACTAGCTTATCAAATGATGAAATGGTCTATATTTCACGCTATTTTTCAATCTTACCTCTTTTGATTAATATTTCAGAGGATGTGGATTTAGCTTATGAAATCAATCATCAAAATAATATTGATCAGGACTATTTAGGTAAATTATCTACAACGATCAAAATGGTTGCTGAAAAAGAAAATGCCGTTGAAATTCTTGAACACTTGAATGTTGTCCCTGTTTTGACAGCTCATCCAACACAAGTGCAACGAAAAAGTATGTTGGATTTAACAAATCATATTCATAGTCTTTTGCGTAAATACCGTGATGTTAAGTTGGGGTTGATCAATAAAGAAAAATGGCACAATGATTTGCGCCGTTATATCGAAATTATCATGCAGACAGACATGATTCGTGAGAAAAAATTAAAAGTGACTAACGAAATCACGAATGCTATGGAATATTACAACAGCTCCTTTTTGAAAGCTCTACCTCACTTGACGACGGAGTATAAGCGCTTAGCGCAAGCGCATGGTCTGGATTTAAAACAGGCTAAACCAATCACCATGGGTATGTGGATTGGTGGAGACCGTGATGGTAATCCCTTTGTTACAGCAGAGACCTTGAAACAGTCTGCACTCACTCAGTGTGAAGTCATCATGAACTACTATGATGAAAAGATTTACCAACTTTATCGTGAATTTTCTCTTTCAACTAGTATTGTCAACGTCAGCAAGCAAGTCAGAGAAATGGCTCGTCAATCCAAGGATAACTCGATTTACCGTGAAAAAGAGCTTTACCGTCGTGCCTTGTTTGATATTCAGTCAAAAATCCAAGCAACTAAAACCTATCTGATTGAGGATAAGGAAGTTGGGACTTGTTATGAAACCGCCAATGATTTCTACAAGGATTTGATTGCCATTCGAGATTCTCTACTGGAAAATAAGGGCGAGTCCTTGATTTCAGGTGATTTTGTGGAATTATTGCAGGCAGTAGAGATATTTGGTTTTTACCTAGCATCAATTGATATGCGACAAGACTCTAGCGTCTATGAAGCCTGTGTGGCAGAACTCTTGAAATCAGCAGGAATTCATTCTCGTTATAGCGAGTTAAGCGAAGAAGAAAAGTGTGACCTTCTCTTGAAAGAGTTAGAAGAAGATCCCCGAATTCTTTCTGCGACTCACGCAGAAAAATCAGAATTATTAGCAAAAGAACTAGCTATTTTTAAGACGGCTCGTGTTTTGAAAGATAAGTTGGGAGATGATGTCATCCGCCAGACCATCATTTCGCACGCTACTAGCCTTTCTGATATGCTAGAATTAGCTATTCTATTAAAAGAAGTAGGACTGGTGGATACGGAAAGGGCGCGTGTTCAGATTGTTCCCCTTTTTGAAACAATTGAAGACTTGGATCATTCAGAGGAAACAATGAGAAAATATCTTTCTCTTAGCCTTGCCAAAAAATGGATTGCCTCACGAAATAACTACCAAGAAATCATGCTTGGCTACTCTGACAGTAATAAAGATGGTGGTTACTTGTCATCATGTTGGACCCTCTACAAGGCTCAACAACAATTGACTGCTATTGGAGATGAATTTGGCGTTAAGGTTACCTTTTTCCATGGTCGTGGTGGTACTGTCGGTCGTGGTGGTGGACCAACCTATGAAGCCATCACATCTCAACCGCTCAAGTCTATCAAGGATCGTATCCGCTTGACGGAGCAGGGTGAAGTAATTGGGAATAAATACGGTAACAAAGACGCCGCTTACTATAACCTTGAAATGCTAGTATCGGCAGCTATTAATCGTATGATTACTCAGAAAAAGAGCGATACCAATACCTCAAATCGTTATGAAGCCATTATGGATCAAGTAGTGGACCGTAGTTACGATATCTACCGTGATTTGGTCTTTGGTAATGAGCATTTCTATGATTATTTCTTCGAGTCAAGTCCAATCAAGGCTATTTCAAGTTTTAATATTGGTTCTCGTCCAGCCGCTCGTAAGACGATTACTGAAATCGGTGGTTTGCGTGCCATCCCTTGGGTATTCTCATGGTCACAGAGTCGTGTTATGTTCCCTGGATGGTACGGGGTTGGTTCGAGCTTCAAGGAATTTATCGATAAAAATCCAGAGAATATTGCTATCTTACGAGATATGTACCAAAATTGGCCTTTCTTCCAATCGCTTCTTTCAAATGTTGATATGGTCTTGTCAAAATCAAATATGAATATTGCTTTTGAATATGCTAAACTTTGTGAAGACGAGCAAGTTAAGGCCATCTATGAGACTATTTTAAATGAATGGCAAGTTACTAAGAACGTTATCTTGGCTATTGAAGGACATGACGAACTCTTAGCTGACAATCCATATCTAAAAGCTAGTCTGGATTACCGTATGCCTTACTTTAATATTCTCAACTATATTCAGTTAGAGTTGATTAAACGCCAACGTCGTGGAGAATTGTCCAGTGATCAAGAACGATTGATTCATATCACCATCAACGGAATTGCAACAGGATTGCGTAATTCAGGCTAATCATTTTCAAAAGTGAAGATGAAAAAAATTCTAATAGACTATTGACAAGTAGTTTAAAAATGATATAATTTAACCATTCAGAAAAGTAATCGTACAAACTTTCAAGAGAGTCTGTGGTAGCTGAAAACAGATAAGTGGCGATGATGAAAATTGGGCTGAATGTTATTTAGAATTTGAAATCATAAAAATTCGGTGAGCACACCTTACAGTGCATCTCGTTATTGCGAGACAGAGCGATAGGGAAATTCCCTATAATTGAGGTGGTACCGCGCATCGACGTCCTCACACAAGTTTTTTGTGTGAGGATTTTTTTGATGGAGGTTAGTATGGAAAGAAAACGATGGCGTCGCTTGTTTATACTCAATGAAAATCAAAGTACAAACTAGGAAGCTAGCCNNGACGAAGTCAGTAACCATAGCTACGGCAAGGTGAAGCTGACGTGGTTTGAAGAGATTTTCGAAGAGTATTAGATAAGTGAAGTATTTTAAAGGAATTAAAAAGGAGAAATAGAATGAAAAATAAACGTTTAATTGGAATTATCGCTGCATTAGCAGTCTTAGTAGCAGGAAGCTTGATTTACTCTTCAATGAATAAATCAGAAGCTCAGAATAATAAGGATGAGAAGAAAATAGCCAAGATTGGTGTGCTTCAATTTGTGAGCCATCCATCCCTTGATTTGATTTATAAAGGGATTCAAGACGGACTTGCAGAAGAAGGATATAAAGATGATCAAGTTAAAATCGATTTTATGAACTCAGAAGGTGACCAAAGTAAGGTTGCGACAATGAGTAAACAATTGGTTGCAAATGGGAATGATCTTGTGGTTGGTATCGCAACACCAGCTGCTCAAGGTTTGGCTAGTGCCACAAAAGACCTACCGGTTATCATGGCTGCTATTACAGACCCAATTGGTGCTAACTTGGTTAAAGATTTGAAAAGACCAGGTGGCAACGTTACAGGGGTATCTGACCACAATCCAGCTCAACAACAAGTTGAACTCATCAAGACCCTGACACCGAATGTGAAAACAATCGGAGCTCTTTACTCAAGTAGCGAAGACAATTCAAAAACACAGGTCGAAGAATTTAAGGCTTATGCTGAAAAAGCAGGTCTGACAGTGGAAACATTTGCAGTTCCTTCAACAAATGAAATTGCCTCAACTGTCACTGTTATGACTAGCAAGGTAGATGCTATTTGGGTTCCAATTGATAACACCATTGCATCAGGATTTCCAACGGTTGTCTCTAGCAATCAAAGTTCTAAGAAACCAATTTATCCAAGTGCGGCAGCTATGGTAGAAGTAGGTGGTTTGGCATCCGTTGTAGTTGACCAACATGACCTTGGTGTGGCAACTGGAAAAATGATTGCGCAAGTTCTGAAAGGTGCAAAACCAGCTGATACCCCAGTCAATGTCTTTTCAACTGGTAAGTCAGTGATTAATAAAAAAATAGCACAAGAACTAGGTATTACTATTCCTGAGTCTGTTCTCAAAGAAGCAGGACAAGTCATCGAATAAATAAGGTAGGGAGGAGGAGACTCTTCCCATTTTTTAAAAAGATGAATATAGAAAGGATTAAATAAAATATGATTGTTTCCATTATTTCTCAAGGATTTGTTTGGGCTATTCTAGGTCTGGGAATCTTTATGACATTTAGGATTTTAAACTTTCCAGATATGACAACAGAAGGTTCCTTCCCTCTTGGGGGAGCTGTTGCTGTCACTCTGATAACCAAAGGCGTGAACCCTTTTTTAGCGACACTGCTTGCTGTAGGAGCAGGTTGTTTGGCTGGAATGGTGGCAGGACTTCTTTATACAAAAGGGAAGATTCCAACCTTGCTCTCAGGGATTTTGGTGATGACTTCCTGTCACTCTATCATGCTCTTGATTATGGGACGTGCAAATTTAGGCTTGCTTGGAACCAAGCAAATTCAGGATGTTTTGCCTTTTGATTCGGATTTGAATCAACTTTTGACAGGTCTTATCTTTGTCAGTCTTGTCATTGCTCTCATGCTCTTTTTCTTGGACACCAAACTCGGACAAGCCTATATTGCTACAGGTGACAATCCTGATATGGCTAGAAGTTTCGGGATTCATACTGGACGCATGGAGCTCATGGGCTTGGTCTTATCAAATGGTGTGATTGCCCTTGCAGGCGCTCTCATTGCCCAGCAAGAAGGGTATGCTGATGTATCTCGAGGAATCGGGGTTATCGTTGTGGGGCTTGCAAGTTTGATTATTGGAGAAGTTATTTTCAAGAGTTTGAGTTTGGCAGAACGTCTGGTTACCATCGTTGTAGGTTCTATCGCTTATCAATTCTTAGTGTGGGCGGTTATTGCGCTTGGCTTTAATACAAGTTACCTTCGTTTGTACAGCGCCGTGATTTTAGCAGTCTGCCTCATGATTCCAACATTTAAGCAAACCATCTTGAAAGGAGCCAAGTTAAGCAAATGACAGCAATTGTAGAATTAAAAAATGCAACCAAAATCGTTAAAAATGGCTTTGATGAAGAAAAGATTATTTTAAATGATGTTTCCTTAGAAATTTTTGAACGGGACTTTATCACGATTTTGGGCGGAAATGGTGCTGGGAAATCAACCCTTTTTAACACCATTGCAGGAACCTTGTCCTTAACCAGTGGAACCATCCGTATTTTAGGTGAGGATGTTACCAAGTTTTCACCAGAGAAGCGCGCTAAGTATCTGTCTCGAGTCTTCCAAGATCCAAAGATGGGAACAGCTCCTCGTATGACAGTGGCAGAGAATCTCTTGATTGCCAAGTTTCGTGGTGAAAAGCGTGGATTGTTACCAAGACGTCTGGCTAGCTATAAGGATGAGTTTCAGGCTACAATTGAAAAAGTAGGAAATGGTCTTGAGAAGCATTTGAATACACCGATTGAGTTTTTATCAGGTGGTCAAAGACAAGCCTTGAGTCTCTTGATGGCAACCTTGAAGCGTCCTGAATTACTCTTGTTAGACGAGCATACTGCAGCTCTTGATCCAAAGACCAGTGTTTCCCTTATGGAATTGACAGATGAATTTGTCAAGAAAAATCAGCTGACAGCGCTTATGATTACCCACCATATGGAAGATGCTCTCAAATATGGCAATCGCTTGATTGTCATGAAAGAAGGACGGATTATCCAAGATTTGAATCAAGAAGAAAAAGCAAAAATGAAAATCTCTGATTATTATCAACTCTTTGAATAAAGTAGGGAAAATGAGTGAAATGGTTTACTTTTTTTCTGAAATAAAGTATACTATATAAAGTAAACTATGATAACATGGAGGTATTGTGTATGGTTGACAAACAAGTCATTGAAGAAATCAAAAACAATGCCAATATTGTGGAAGTCATAGGAGATGTGATTTCTTTACAAAAGGCAGGACGGAACTATCTAGGGCTCTGTCCTTTTCATGGTGAAAAAACACCTTCTTTCAACGTTGTAGAGGATAAGCAGTTTTACCACTGTTTTGGTTGTGGCCGATCTGGTGATGTCTTTAAGTTCATAGAGGAGTACCAAGGGGTTCCCTTTATAGAGGCTGTCCAAATCTTAGGTCAGCGTGTTGGAATTGAGGTTGAAAAACCGCTTTATAGTGAACAGAATCCAGCTTCACCCTACCAAGCTCTTTATGATATGCACGAAGATGCAGCCAAATTTTATCATGCTATTCTCATGACCACGACCATGGGGGAGGAAGCCAGAAATTACCTCTATCAGCGAGGTTTGACAGATGAAGTGCTCAAACATTTTCGGATTGGTTTAGCACCTCCAGAACGCAACTATCTCTATCAACGTTTGTCTGGTCAGTATCGTGATGAGGATTTTCTAGATTCAGGGCTATTTTACCTATCGGATGCAAATCAATTTGTAGACACCTTTCACAATCGGATTATGTTTCCCCTGACAAATGACCAGGGAAAGGTCATTGCCTTTTCAGGTCGTATCTGGCAGAAAACGGATTCACAAACTTCTAAGTATAAAAATAGCCGATCGACTGCAATTTTTAACAAAAGTTACGAATTATATCATATGGATAGGGCAAAAAAATCTTCTGGAAAAGCCAGTGAGATTTACCTCATGGAAGGGTTCATGGATGTCATTGCAGCCTATCGGGCTGGAATCGAAAATGCTGTCGCATCTATGGGAACAGCCTTGAGTCGTGAGCATGTTGAGCATCTGAAAAGGTTAACCAAGAAGTTAGTTCTGGTATACGATGGCGATAAGGCTGGGCAAGCTGCGACATTGAAAGCGCTGGACGAAATTGGTGATATACCTGTGCAAATCGTCAGCATGCCTGATAACTTGGATCCGGATGAGTATCTACAAAAAAATGGTCCAGAAGAATTGGCCTATCTATTAACGAAAACTCGTATTAGTCCGATTGAGTTCTACATTCACCAGTACAAGCCTGAAAATAGTGAAAATCTACAGGCTCAGATTGAGTTTATTGAAAAAATAGCTCCCTTGATTGTTCAAGAAAAGTCTATCACTGCTCAAAATAGCTATATTCATATTTTAGCTGACAGTCTGGCATCCTTTGATTATGCTCAGATTGAGCAGATTGTTAATGAGAGTCGTCAGGCGCAAAGGCAGAATCGCATGGAAGGAATTTCCAGACCGACGCCAATCACCATGCCTGTCACCAAGCAGTTATCCGCTATTATGAGGGCAGAAGCCCATCTACTTTATCGAATGATGGAATCCCCTCTTGTTTTGAACGATTACCGCTTGCGAGAAGATTTTGCATTTGATACACCTGGATTTCAGGTCTTATATGACTTGCTTGGACAGTATGGCAATCTTCCTCCAGAAGTTCTAGCAGAACAGACAGAGGAAGCTGAAAGAGCTTGGTACCAAGTCTTAGCTCAGGATTTACCATCTGAGATGTCACCTCAGGAACTTAGTGAAGTAGAAATGACTCGAAACAAGGCTCTCTTGAATCAGGATAATATGAGAATCAAAAAGAAGGTGCAGGAAGCTAGCCATGTAGGAGATACCGACACAGCCTTAGAAGAATTGGAACGTTTAATTTCACAAAAGAGAAGAATGGAGTAATAATGGCAACAAAACAAAAAGAAGTAACAACATTTGACGTACAAGTAGCAGAATTTATCCGTAATCATAAGCAAAAAGGGACAGCAACAGATGATGAAATCAATGCTAGTCTTGTCGTTCCTTTTACCTTGGACGCTGATGGGATTGAAGATCTCTTGCAACGGATTCAAGATGCAGGAATTTCTATCACAGATAATGAAGGAAATCCAAGTGCGCGTGTTCTTAGCAATGAAGAAGAACCAGAACTCAGCGATGAGGACTTGATTGGGTCAACTTCTGCTAAGGTTAATGACCCTGTCCGTATGTATTTGAAAGAAATCGGGGTCGTTCCTCTCTTGACCAATGAAGAGGAAAAAGAGTTAGCACTGGCTGTTGAAGCGGGTGACATCGAAGCTAAACAACGCCTTGCGGAAGCCAACCTTCGTTTGGTTGTTTCTATTGCCAAACGCTATGTCGGTCGTGGTATGCAGTTCCTTGACTTGATTCAAGAAGGAAATATGGGTTTGATGAAGGCGGTTGACAAGTTTGATTATTCTAAAGGATTCAAGTTCTCAACTTACGCAACTTGGTGGATTCGTCAGGCTATCACTCGTGCTATTGCGGACCAAGCTCGTACCATCCGTATCCCAGTTCACATGGTTGAAACCATCAATAAATTGGTTCGTGAACAGCGTAACCTCCTTCAAGAATTAGGTCAAGATCCAACACCTGAGCAAATCGCTGAACGTATGGATATGACTCCTGATAAGGTTCGTGAAATCTTGAAGATTGCTCAAGAACCAGTATCTCTTGAAACACCAATCGGTGAAGAGGATGATAGCCACCTTGGAGACTTTATCGAAGATGAAGTGATTGAAAATCCAGTGGACTATACAACTCGTATCGTCTTGCGTGAGCAGTTGGATGAGGTCTTGGATACTCTTACAGACCGTGAAGAAAATGTTCTGCGTCTACGTTTTGGACTAGATGATGGAAAAATGCGTACCCTTGAAGATGTGGGTAAAGTCTTTAACGTGACTCGTGAGCGTATCCGTCAGATTGAAGCCAAGGCTTTGAGAAAACTACGCCAACCAAGTCGTAGCAAACCGCTTCGTGATTTTATTGAAGACTAAGAGTGAGGAAAATATGGCTTATACAGAAGAGCAAATTGAAAATATCAAAACACGAATTTTATCAGCCTTGGAAGAAGTTATTGACCCTGAGTTGGGAATCGATATTGTCAATCTTGGTTTGATTTATGAGATTCGTTTTGACGGCGACACAGGGCAAACAGAGATTGATATGACGTTGACAACTATGGGTTGTCCCCTAGCAGACCTTTTGACGGATCAGATTTATGATGCTATGACAGAGGTTCCAGAAGTAACGGATACTGAGGTCAAATTGGTTTGGTATCCAGCCTGGACCGTTGAAAAAATGAGTCGCTATGCACGCATTGCCCTAGGCATTAAGTAAACATATAATAGCATGTGAGAGATTATTGGAAAAGCGAGGAAATTTCCCCTCTTTTCCTCTAGTCTCTCCTTTCTTTTGCTGATTTTATTCAAAGAAAATGATATAATAGTAGTTATGGAAAGAAAGAAATTACGCATCAATATGTTGAGTTCAAGTGAGAAAGTAGCAGGACAAGGAGTTTCAGGTGCTTACCGTGAATTAGTTCGTCTTCTTCACCGTGATGCCAAGGATCAATTGATTGTTACAGAAAATCTTCCAATAGAGGCAGATGTGACTCACTTTCATACCATTGATTTCCCCTATTATTTATCAACATTTCAAAAGAAACGCTCAGGGAGAAAAATTGGCTATGTGCATTTCTTACCTGATACACTTGAGGGAAGTTTAAAAATTCCATTTTTCTTAAAGGGAATTGTTAAACTCTATGTATTTTCTTTTTACAACCGGATGGAGCACTTGGTTGTGGTCAATCCGATGTTTATTGAGGATTTGGTGGCAGCTGGTATTCCACGTGAAAAAGTGACATATATCCCTAACTTTGTCAACAAGGAAAAATGGCATCCTCTACCACAAGAAGAGATAGTGAGACTGCGAACAGAGCTAGGTCTTAGTGAAAATCAGTTTATCGTAGTAGGTGCTGGTCAAGTTCAGAAACGCAAAGGGATTGATGATTTTATCCGTCTGGCTGAGGAATTGCCTCAGATTACCTTTATCTGGGCTGGTGGTTTCTCTTTTGGTGGTATGACAGATGGTTATGAACGCTATAAGAAAATGATGGAAAATCCCCCTAAAAATTTGATTTTTCCAGGTATCGTGTCGCCAGAGCGGATGCGCGAATTGTATGCCCTAGCGAATCTTTTCTTGTTACCTAGTTATAATGAGCTCTTTCCGATGACGATTTTAGAGGCTGCCAGTTGTGAAGCTCCTATTATGTTGCGTGATTTGGATCTTTATAAGGTGATTTTAGAGGGAAATTATCGGGCGACAGCAGATAGAGAAGAGATGAAAGAAGCTATTCTGGAATATCAAGCAAATCCTGCTGCCTTAAAAGACCTCAAAGAAAAGGCTAAGAATATTTCTAGAGAGTATTCTGAAGAGCATCTGTTACAAATCTGGTTGGACTTTTATGAGAAACAAGCCGCTTTAGGGAGAAAGTAAAAAGTGAGGTAATCTATGCGAATTGGTTTATTTACAGATACCTATTTTCCTCAGGTTTCAGGTGTTGCGACCAGTATTCGAACTTTGAAAACAGAACTTGAAAAGCAGGGACATGCTGTTTTTATCTTTACGACAACAGATAAGGATGTCAATCGTTATGAAGATTGGCAAATTATCCGCATTCCAAGTGTTCCTTTTTTTGCTTTTAAGGATCGTCGCTTTGCCTATCGAGGTTTTAGCAAGGCGCTTGAAATTGCTAAACAATATCAACTTGATATTATCCATACTCAGACAGAATTTTCTCTTGGCTTGTTGGGGATTTGGATTGCGCGTGAATTGAAGATTCCAGTCATCCATACCTATCACACCCAATACGAAGACTATGTGCATTATATTGCTAAGGGGATGTTGATTCGTCCTAGTATGGTCAAGTATCTGGTTAGAGGTTTTTTGCATGATGTGGATGGGGTGATTTGCCCGAGTGAGATTGTCCATGATTTGCTATCTGACTATAAGGTTAAGGTTGAAAAACGTGTCATTCCAACTGGGATTGAATTAGCCAAGTTTGAGCGTCCGGAAATCAAGCAGGAAAATTTGAAAGAACTACGTAGTAAATTAGGGATTCAAGATGATGACCAGATGTTGCTGAGTCTTTCCAGAATTTCCTATGAAAAAAATATTCAAGCAGTACTAGTAGCCTTTGTAGAAGTTCTGAAAGAAGAAGACAAGGTTAAACTGGTAGTTGCTGGGGATGGCCCTTATCTGGATGACCTCAAAGAGCAAGCTCAGAAACTAGAGATTCAAGACTCCGTCATCTTTACAGGCATGATTGCTCCTAGTGAGACAGCGCTCTACTATAAGGCGGCGGATTTCTTCATCTCGGCATCGACAAGTGAGACCCAAGGTTTGACCTACTTGGAAAGCTTAGCCAGTGGGACGCCTGTCATTGCTCACGGAAATCCTTATCTGGACAATCTCATCAATGACAAAATGTTTGGAACCTTGTACTATGGAGAACATGACTTGGCTGGTGCTATTTTGGAAGCCCTGATTGCAACGCCGGACATGAATGAGCATACCTTATCAGAGAAATTGTACGAGATTTCAGCTGAGAACTTTGGGAAACGAGTGCATGAGTTTTATCTGGATGCCATTATTTCAAATAACTTCCAGAAAGATTTGGCTAAAGATGATACGGTTAGTCAGCGTATCTTTAAGACAGTTTTGTATCTTCCGCAACAGGTGGTTGCTGTACCGGTAAAAGGATCAAGACGAATGCTAAAGGCATCAAAAACACAGCTGATTAGCATGAGAGATTATTGGAAAGACCGTGAAGAATAGAAAGAGGACAAGCTATGAATAAACGATTAATGAGAAGTGGTCGTGACAAAAAGATTGCTGGTGTTTGTGCCGGGGTGTCCCATTATCTAGATATGGATCCAACTATTGTTCGAATCATTTGGGGTGTCCTTGCTTGCTGTTACGGAGCTGGAATTGTAGCTTATATCATTTTATGGATTATTGCACCAGTAGCAACTGACTATTGAAAACTAGCTGAATTCATGCTAAGATAATAGAAAATAGAATGTAACGAAGGAGATAAAAATGGCATTTGGAGATAATGGAAAACGTAAAAAAACGATGTTTGAGAAATTAACCTTGCTTATCGTGCTTATCATGTTAGTAGCAAGTATTTTGGGTATTTTTGCAACTGCAATTGGTGCCCTCAGTAATCTATAAAAAGATTCAAGAAAATTTTGTGACTGGGATTTCCCAGCCCTTTTTTAAAGTGAGAAGAAAAAATGAGTATGTTTTTAGATACAGCCAAGATTAAGGTCAAGGCTGGTAATGGTGGTGATGGCATGGTTGCCTTTCGCCGTGAAAAATATGTCCCTAATGGCGGTCCTTGGGGTGGTGATGGTGGACGTGGAGGTAATGTGGTTTTCGTTGTAGACGAAGGACTACGTACCCTCATGGATTTCCGCTACAATCGTCATTTCAAGGCTGATTCTGGTGAAAAAGGAATGACCAAAGGAATGCATGGACGTGGTGCTGAGGACCTTATAGTTCGAGTACCACAAGGTACGACTGTTCGTGATGCAGAGACTGGCAAGGTCTTGACAGATTTGATTGAACATGGACAAGAATTTATCGTTGTCCACGGAGGTCGTGGTGGTCGTGGAAATATCCGCTTTGCAACACCAAAAAATCCTGCACCTGAAATCTCTGAAAATGGGGAACCAGGTCAGGAACGTGAGTTACAATTGGAACTAAAAATCTTGGCAGATGTTGGTTTAGTAGGATTCCCATCTGTAGGGAAATCAACACTTTTAAGTGTTATCACATCGGCTAAACCTAAAATTGGTGCCTACCACTTTACGACCATTGTGCCAAATCTAGGTATGGTTCGCACCCAATCAGGTGAATCCTTTGCAGTAGCCGATTTGCCAGGTTTGATTGAAGGGGCTAGTCAAGGTGTTGGTTTGGGAACTCAGTTCCTCCGTCACATTGAGCGTACCCGTGTCATCCTTCATATTATTGATATGTCAGCTAGCGAAGGACGTGATCCTTATGAGGATTATCTTGCCATTAACAAGGAGTTAGAGTCATACAATCTTCGTCTCATGGAGCGTCCACAGATTATCGTAGCCAATAAGATGGATATGCCTGAGAGTCAAGAAAATCTTAAAGAATTTAAGAAAAAATTGGCTGAAAACTACGATGAATTTGAAGAGTTACCAGCTATCTTCCCAATATCTGGTTTGACCAAGCAAGGTCTGGCTACGCTTTTGGATGCTACAGCTGAATTGTTAGACAAGACACCAGAATTCTTGCTTTACGACGAGTCCGATATGGAAGAAGAAGCTTACTATGGATTTGACGAGGAAGAGAAAGCCTTTGAAATTAGCCGTGATGACGATGCGACATGGGTACTTTCCGGTGAAAAACTGATGAAACTCTTTAATATGACCAACTTTGATCGTGACGAATCAGTCATGAAATTTGCCCGTCAATTACGTGGTATGGGGGTTGATGAAGCCCTTCGTGCGCGTGGTGCTAAGGATGGGGATTTGGTCCGCATTGGTAAATTTGAATTTGAATTTGTAGACTAGGAGACTAGTATGGGAGATAAACCGATATCTTTCCGAGATGCGGATGGCAATTTTGTTTCCGCCGCAGATGTTTGGAATGAAAAGAAATTGGAAGAACTATTTAATCGTCTCAATCCAAATCGTGCTCTGAGATTGGCACGAACTAAAAAAGACAATCCATCTCAGTAAAGAAGCTAAAAAATCCCGTGCCTCATCAGACACGGGATTTTGTGGTACAACGGGCATGTATAGCAAACTGAATCTGGAATAGCACAGGATATCTTCTAAAATATTGTTATCAATTGATTTGAATTTTAAAATTAAATTGTTTGATTCTTATTTCACTTTGTTATAGTATATCTGATGTCAAAGTTCTCGGCGAGTCAAATAGCGATTCCCAAGCCTGACTATCGTGAGGTAGCGGGTTAAAACGGTCTGGGGATAGACCGTTTTAAGTCTGTCGCTGGAAATAAGAATCGTCAGAGGAAGGGATAGCGAAATCGTGGCTCTACGAACAGGAACGTGATAGTAAGGTGTATATAGTGGATAAGGGGGCTCAGAACTCTAAATTCCAAAAAGGTAGTACATAAAGCACGAGAGTAATTGAATTCGTACTAAGATTTCCTATTTTCACTGTAACCTTTTAACGTCCTCATATCTTGTATAAACGAGGATAGATGTACGACTTATCCCGTGAGGTCTATCACTATAAAGAGAAAACGACAGATAGAAGTGATCCTGAGTCACGGTTATCTTTAAAATAGATTGTCTGATAGGATGCTAGCCTGAAAACGTCTTGTTCATGAAATATAGGACGGTATGTATAAAACGCTTCTGTGAACTGAGAGAAGGGGGAGAAGTTCTTTCTAAAGTTTAGTTGAACAGCCGTATTCCGATACTTAGATAAGGGAGCTAGTCTTAGCTCCTACTCGATTTCAGGGGACAAAAAAGGGGTAATAGCGCTTCGAGAAAGATTATACTCAAAATCTCTTCAAACCACGTCAGCGTCGCCTTGCCGTATATATATGTTACTGACTTCNNCCTGCGGCTAGCTTCCTAATCTGCTCTTTGGTTTTCATTGAGTATCAGTGACTAACTCATCAACTCTGATTTATCCAATAAAATTGAAAAGGATGGAAAAAAGGTTGCATTTATGATATAATTTATTTTAAAGACCTTATTAGAAATCTTGAGAGAGTATTGAAAACTTAGAATGAGAAAAATTGTTATCAATGGTGGATTACCACTACAAGGTGAAATCACTATTAGTGGTGCTAAAAATAGTGTTGTGGCCTTAATTCCGGCTATTATCTTGGCTGATGATGTGGTGACTTTGGATTGCGTTCCAGATATTTCGGATGTAGCCAGTCTTGTCGAAATTATGGAATTGATGGGAGCTACTGTTAAGCGTTATGACGATGTCTTGGAGATTGATCCAAGAGGTGTTCAAAATATTCCAATGCCTTATGGGAAAATCAATAGTCTTCGTGCATCTTATTATTTTTATGGAAGTCTTTTAGGTCGCTTTGGTGAAGCCACAGTTGGCTTGCCTGGAGGATGTGACCTTGGTCCTCGTCCGATTGACCTACACCTTAAGGCTTTTGAAGCTATGGGTGCCACTGTTAGCTACGAGGGAGATAACATGAAGTTATCTGCTAAAGATACAGGACTTCATGGTACAAGTATTTACATGGATACGGTTAGTGTAGGAGCAACGATTAATACGATGATTGCTGCGGTTAAAGCAAATGGTCGTACTATTATTGAAAATGCAGCCCGTGAACCTGAAATTATTGATGTAGCTACCCTCTTGAATAATATGGGTGCCCATATCCGTGGGGCAGGAACCAATATCATCATTATTGATGGTGTCGAAAGATTACATGGGACACGTCATCAGGTGATTCCAGACCGCATTGAAGCTGGAACATATATTTCCTTAGCTGCTGCAGTTGGTAAAGGAATTCGTATCAATAATGTTCTTTACGAACACCTAGAAGGATTTATTGCTAAGTTGGAAGAAATGGGAGTGAGAATGACTGTATCTGAAGACAGCATTTTTGTCGAGGAACAGTCTAATTTGAAAGCAATCAATATTAAGACGGCTCCTTACCCAAGCTTTGCAACTGATTTGCAACAACCGATTACCCCACTTTTACTAAGAGCGAATGGTCGTGGTACAATTGTCGATACGATTTACGAAAAACGTGTAAATCATGTTTTTGAACTAGTAAAGATGGATGCGAACATTTCGACAACAAATGGTCATATTTTGTACACGGGTGGACGTAGTTTACGTGGAGCCAGTGTTAAAGCAACTGACCTGAGAGCAGGTGCAGCTTTAGTTATTGCTGGTTTGATGGCCGAGGGACAAACTGAAATTATCAATGTCGAGTTTATCTTACGTGGTTATTCTGATATTATCGAAAAATTACGTAATCTAGGAGCGGATATTAGACTTGTTGAGTATTAAACCGTAGAGGTGTTTATGAATATTTGGACCAAATTAGCAATGTTTTCTTTTTTTGAAACGGATCGCTTGTATTTGCGTCCTTTCTTTTTTAGTGATAATCAGGACTTCCACGAGGTAGCTTCAAATCCAGAAAATCTTCAATTTATTTTCCCAACGCAGGCAAGTCTGGAAGAAAGTCAGTATGCACTTGCCAATTACTTTATGAAGTCCCCTTTGGGAGTGTGGGCAATTTGTGACCAGAAAAATCAACAAATGATTGGTTCTATTAAGTTTGAAAAGTTAGATGAAATTAAAAAAGAAGCAGAACTTGGCTATTTTTTGAGAAAAGATGCTTGGTCGCAAGGATTTATGACAGAGGTTGTTAGAAAAATTTGTCAACTTTCTTTTGAAGAATTTGGCTTAAAACAATTATCCATCATTACCCACCTTGAAAATGAAGCTAGTCAACGGGTTGCCCTTAAGTCTGGATTTCGATTGATTCGTCAGTTTAAGGGAAGTGATCGCTACACAAGGAAAATGCGAGATTATCTTGAGTTTCGCTTTGTAAAGGGAGAAGTTAATGAGTAAACACCAAGAAATTCTAAGCTATTTGGAAGAATTACCCGTTGGTAAAAGGGTCAGTGTTCGTAGTATTTCAAATCATCTGGGAGTCAGTGATGGAACTGCCTATCGGGCCATTAAAGAAGCTGAAAACCGTGGAATTGTGGAGACCCGTCCTAGAAGTGGAACAATCCGCGTCAAATCCCAGAAAGTTGCGATTGAAAGATTAACTTTTGCTGAAATTGCAGAAGTGACTTCTTCTGAGGTTCTGGCTGGGCAAGAAGGTTTAGATAGAGAATTTAGTAAGTTTTCAATTGGTGCCATGACTGAACAAAATATTCTGTCCTACCTTCACGATGGGGGGCTCTTGATTGTCGGAGACCGAACCCGTATCCAATTACTAGCGCTGGAAAATGAAAATGCCGTTTTGGTTACAGGTGGTTTTCATGTTCATGATGATGTGCTTAAACTGGCAAATCAAAAAGGGATTCCTGTTCTAAGAAGCAAGCATGACACTTTCACTGTTGCGACTATGATCAATAAAGCCTTGTCAAATGTCCAAATCAAGACTGATATTTTGACAGTTGAGAAGCTTTATCGTCCAAGTCATGAGTATGGTTTTCTGAGAGAGACAGACACCGTTAAAGATTATTTGTACTTGGTACGCAAGAATCGTAGCAGTCGTTTTCCTGTTATCAATCAACATCAGGTTGTTGTTGGCATTGTAACCATGAGAGATGCTGGTGATAAGTCACCAAGTACCACAATTGA
This sequence comes from Streptococcus sp. 3613, assembly GCF_013277375.1. Taxonomy (NCBI): domain Bacteria; kingdom Bacillati; phylum Bacillota; class Bacilli; order Lactobacillales; family Streptococcaceae; genus Streptococcus; species Streptococcus sp. 3613. The sequence goes on along the minus strand of NZ_VMMV01000040.1, from coordinate 9,755 downwards.
CAAGGTCATGTCTCGTAGTTTATTTTTAGTTGGATTATCGACAAATATTGCCAATGTGAGTCAACGGATGATTGCTGAAGACTTTGAAATGGTACCGGTTGTTCGGAATAATCAAACCTTGCTTGGAGTTGTGACACGACGAGATGTCATGGAGAAGATGAGTCGTTCCCAAGTTTCTGCTCTACCAACTTTTTCTGAGCAGATTGGTCAAAAACTCGCTTATCACCATGATGAAGTCGTCATTACAGTGGAACCCTTTATGCTTGAGAAAAACGGTGTTTTGGCTAATGGTGTATTAGCGGAGATACTGACTCACATGACCCAAGATTTAGTTGTGAATAGTGGTCGCAATCTCATTATCGAGCAGATGCTCATCTACTTTTTGCAGGCTGTTCAGATAGATGATACACTGCGCATTCAAGCACGCATTATCCACCATACTAGACGGTCAGCTATTATTGATTACGATATTTATCATGGTCATCAGATTGTTTCAAAAGCAAATGTAACCGTTAAAATTAATTAGAAACTAGGAGAAAAAATGATAACATTAAAATCAGCTCGTGAAATCGAAGCTATGGATAAGGCCGGTGATTTTTTAGCAAGTATCCATATTGGCTTGCGTGATTTGATTAAGCCTGGCGTAGATATGTGGGAAGTTGAAGAATACGTTCGCCGTCGTTGTAAGGAAGAAAATTTCCTTCCGCTTCAGATTGGAGTTGACGGTGCCATGATGGACTATCCTTATGCTACCTGTTGCTCTCTTAATGATGAAGTAGCTCATGCTTTCCCTCGTCACTATATCTTGAAAGATGGTGATTTGCTCAAGGTTGACATGGTTTTGGGAGGTCCAATTGCTAAGTCTGATTTGAATGTCTCAAAATTAAACTTCAACAATGTTGAGCAAATGAAGAAATACACTCAGAGCTATTCTGGTGGTTTAGCAGACTCTTGTTGGGCTTATGCTGTAGGTACACCGTCCGAAGAAGTGAAAAACTTGATGGATGTAACTAAAGAAGCAATGTATAAGGGGATTGAGCAAGCTGTTATTGGGAACCGTATTGGTGATATTGGTGCAGCCATTCAAGAATACGCTGAAAGTCGTGGTTACGGTGTAGTGCGTGATTTGGTTGGTCATGGTGTTGGCCCAACCATGCACGAAGAACCAATGGTTCCTAACTATGGTATTGCTGGTCGTGGACTTCGTCTCCGTGAAGGAATGGTCTTGACTATTGAACCAATGATTAATACAGGTGACTGGGAAATCGATACAGATATGAAAACCGGTTGGGCGCATAAGACCATTGACGGTGGATTGTCATGTCAGTATGAACACCAATTTGTCATTACGAAAGATGGACCTGTTATCTTGACTAGCCAAGGTGAAGAAGGAACTTATTAATAAAAATTGAAAAGACTACTGGAAGTTTATTTTGATAAAAAATCCAGTAGATCTTTTCATAATAAAACGCATTGTATCAAGTGTTAGGGGCTGATATCATGCGTTTTTCTGACTTTAAGATTTTTTCCAACTCTGTTTGTAACCACATCATAACAGAGGGTCTAGGATTCAGGGCTCTCCTCCTATATACTATTAGTAAAGCAAAACTAGGGGAGAATATTTTAGTGTCGCAATCTATTGTTCCTGTAGAGGTTTTACGATATCGTTGTTTTGGTTTTAAAAAGAGAAATGGAATTCTGTTTAACGTTCGTATTGCCAATCTTAAATTTACCTTTTTTTATATTGATGTATTGAGCTAGTTCATGAAAAAATTAAGTGAAAAAGTCGAGTGTTTTAGAAACCTACAGTGTAGTATTCTAGTTTCAATCCGCTATATTTTGCTACTCCCCGTAAAGTTTCTATTTTCCCTGATTTCTGATATAATAGAAATATTGACTTCAAGAGTAAGGAAGAGAAGATGAACGCATTATTAAATGGAATGAATGACCGTCAGGCTGAGGCGGTGCAAACGACAGAAGGTCCCTTGTTGATTATGGCGGGGGCTGGCTCTGGAAAGACCCGAGTTTTGACCCACCGTATCGCTTATTTAATCGATGAAAAGCTGGTCAATCCTTGGAATATCTTGGCTATTACCTTCACTAACAAGGCTGCGCGTGAGATGAAAGAGCGTGCTTATAGCCTCAATCCAGCCACTCAGGACTGTCTGATTGCGACCTTCCACTCCATGTGTGTGCGTATTCTGCGTCGTGATGCAGACCATATTGGCTACAACCGCAATTTTACTATTGTAGATCCTGGTGAACAGCGAACTCTTATGAAACGCATTCTTAAGCAGTTAAACTTGGATCCGAAAAAATGGAATGAACGGAGCATCTTAGGAACTATTTCCAATGCTAAGAATGATCTGATTGATGATGTTGCCTATGCTGCCCAAGCTGGAGATATGTACACGCAAATTGTGGCCCAGTGTTATACAGCCTATCAGAAAGAACTGCGTCAGTCGGAGTCGGTTGACTTTGATGATTTGATTATGCTGACCCTGCGTCTCTTTGATCAAAATCCTGATGTCTTGACCTACTACCAGCAGAAATTTCAGTACATCCATGTTGATGAGTACCAAGATACCAACCATGCCCAGTATCAATTGGTCAAACTCTTGGCTTCCCGTTTTAAAAATATCTGTGTGGTTGGAGATGCGGACCAGTCTATCTACGGTTGGCGTGGTGCGGATATGCAGAATATCTTGGATTTCGAGAAAGATTATCCCCAAGCCAAGGTGGTTTTGTTGGAGGAGAATTACCGTTCCACTAAAACAATTCTCCAAGCGGCTAATGAGGTTATCAAAAATAATAAAAATCGCCGTCCCAAGAATCTCTGGACTCAAAATGCTGATGGGGAGCAAATCGTTTACTATCGTGCCGATGATGAGCTAGATGAGGCTGTATTTGTAGCCAGAACCATCGATGAACTTAGTCGCAGTCAAAACTTCCTTCACAAGGATTTTGCAGTTCTCTATCGGACTAATGCCCAGTCTCGTACTATTGAGGAAGCCCTGCTCAAGTCAAACATTCCTTATACCATGGTTGGTGGAACCAAGTTCTACAGCCGTAAGGAAATCCGCGATATTATCGCTTATCTTAATCTTATTGCTAATTTGAGTGACAATATCAGTTTTGAGCGTATTATCAACGAACCAAAACGTGGAATTGGGCCAGGTACTGTTGAGAAAATTCGTGACTTTGCAAATATGCAAAACATGTCTATGCTAGATGCTTCAGCCAATATCATGTTGTCTGGTATCAAGGGTAAAGTAGCCCAGTCTATCTGGGATTTTGCAAATATGATGTTAGATTTGCGAGAGCAACTGGACCACTTAAGCATTACTGAGTTGGTTGAGTCCGTCCTAGAAAAAACAGGTTATGTCGATATTCTTAACGCCCAAGCGACCTTAGAAAGCAAGGCTCGTGTAGAAAACATCGAGGAGTTCCTCTCTGTGACGAAAAACTTTGATGACACCTCTGATGGGCCAGAAGAAGAAACTGGTCTGGATAAACTGAGTCGTTTTTTAAATGACTTGGCCTTGATTGCGGACACAGATTCAGGTAGTCAGGAGACATCAGAAGTGACCTTGATGACCCTGCATGCTGCCAAAGGTCTCGAGTTTCCAGTTGTCTTTTTGATTGGGATGGAAGAAAATGTCTTTCCACTTAGTCGTGCAGCTGAGGATCAAGATGAATTGGAAGAAGAGCGTCGTCTAGCCTATGTAGGAATTACGCGTGCAGAGAAAATTCTCTATCTGACCAATGCCAACTCACGCCTGCTTTTTGGTCGTACCAACTACAACCGTCCCACTCGTTTTATTAACGAAATCAGTTCAGACTTACTTGAGTATCAAGGTCTGGCTCGTCCAGCAAATACAAGCTTTAAAGCATCATATAGTAGTGGTGGCCTTGCCTTCGGTCAAGGTATGAGTTTGGCGCAGGCCCTCCAAGACCGTAAACGCAGTGCTGCTCCAAAAACTATCCAGTCAAGCGGTCTTCCATTTGGTCCATTTACAGCTGGAGCAAAATCAGCTTCTAGCGAGACGAATTGGTCCATTGGTGACATTGCCCTCCACAAGAAATGGGGAGAGGGAACTGTTCTGGAAGTTTCAGGTAGTGGTGCTACGCAGGAATTGAAAATCAATTTCCCGGAAGTAGGTTTGAAAAAACTTTTAGCCAGTGTGGCTCCAATTGAGAAAAAAATCTAATTTTCCATCCTTCTCACGAATAATAAAGTGAGGAGGATTTTTATGTATAGTATTTCATTCCAAGAAGATTCACTATTACCAAGAGAAAGACTGGCCAAGGAAGGAGTTGAAGCGCTCAGTAATCAAGAGTTGCTAGCTATTTTACTCAGGACAGGGACACGTCAGGCTAGCGTTTTTGAAATTGCCCAGAAAGTCTTGAGCAATCTTTCAAGCCTAACGGATTTGAAAAAAATGACCCTGCAGGAATTGCAGAGCCTATCTGGTATCGGGCGCGTTAAGGCCATAGAATTACAAGCAATGATTGAACTGGGGCATCGTATTCACAAGCATGAGACCCTTGAGATGGAGAGTATTCTCAGCAGTCAAAAGTTGGCCAAGAAGATGCAGCAGGAATTGGGGGATAAAAAACAAGAGCACCTGGTGGCGCTCTATCTCAATACTCAAAATCAAATCATTCATCAACAGACCATTTTTATCGGTTCTGCAACTCGTAGTATCGCTGAGCCGCGAGAGATTCTTCACTATGCTATCAAGCATATGGCGACTTCTCTCATCTTGGTTCACAATCATCCTTCGGGAGCGGTAGCGCCTAGCCAAAATGATGATCATGTCACTAAAATTGTTAAAGAAGCCTGCGACCTGATGGGGATTGTCCTCTTGGACCATTTGATTGTCTCACAATCTAGTTACTTTAGTTACCGTGAAAAGACAGATTTAATCTAAAGTTCATTAACAACATAGTCAAAGAGGTTTTTATCTTTGGGGCGATTTTCAAATAGAAATTCTGGGTGCCATTGGACACCGAGAAAGGCAACATCATCCGTACTCATGACAGCTTCAATAATACCATCTTTAGGATCATGAGCCGCAATCTTTAAATTTGGTGCTAAATCCTTGATACTCTGGTGATGGAAGGAGTTGATATGGGAGATTTCTCCATAGATTTCTCGGAGAACAGTATCAGGTTCTGTCACCAAGCGTTGAGTTGTGTACTCGGCAGAACAATTCTGCCAATGATCTTCGATATCTTGGTACAGAGTTCCGCCCATGGCAACGTTAAAAAGCTGAGTCCCACGACAGACGGAGAAAATAGGCTTTTTCTGTTTGATAGCTTCCTTGATGAGGGCTAGTTCGAATATATCTCTTTGAAGGTGGTAGTCATCGCTATCAATGGTTTTTGGTTCACCATAGAATTTTGGATCAACATTTTGCCCACCTGTCAAGATGAGCTTGTCAATCATACTGATATAGTGGCAGGACATTTCTTGATCACCAATCGGTAGGATGATGGGAATCCCTCCAGCGTCTTTAACGCCTTCCACAAAGCCTTTTGCTGCGTAGCTCATCATGATGTCATCATCTGGATGAGTTTTTTCGTTTCCTGTTATCCCAATAACTGGTTTTTTCATAAAATGATTTTCGCTTTCTAATCCTCTTTTCGCATGAAGTAGAGGAGGGTTTGGAGTTCACTTGTTAAATCGACATACTGAACGACCACATCTTTTGGTAAATGCAGATGGACTGGTGAAAAACTAAGAATTCCTTTCACACCAGCATCCACCAAGAGATTAGCAACCTCTTGTGACTTAACACTGGGAACGGTCAGGATAGCAGTCTTGACATCGGCATCCTTGATTTTATCCTTGATTTGAGAAATTCCGTAAATGGGAATCCCGTCAGGAGTTTGGGTACCGACTTCAGGATGGTCATCCAGGTCAAATGCCATGATAATCTTCATCTTGTTACGCTCATGAAAGCGGTAGTGGAGAAGGGCATGGCCCATATTTCCAATACCAACCAGCATGACATTGGTAATAGAGTTATCATTGAGCAAATCGGCAAAAAATGTCATGAGTTTTTTGACATCATAGCCAAAACCACGACGACCAAGTTCACCAAAATAGGAAAAATCACGACGTACGGTCGCTGAATCAATACCGATAGCCTCTGCAATTTGTTTAGAGTTGGCACGTTCAATCTTTTCTGCATGAAATCTCTTAAAAATTCGATAGTAGAGAGAGAGTCTTTTCGCTGTAGCTTTTGGAATAGCAAACTGTTTATCTTTCACAAAATCACAACCTTTCTATTCTTCTATTTTATAGAAACATTGTGAAAAAATCAACAAAAACAAGAAAAAACTAAGAAAAATCTTAGTTTTGATGTAAAAAATCTGTATGTGATAGAAAACGGTAGAGGTCTCCGACCAGACCCTGATAAATTTTCTGGCTATTAAAAGTCAGAGAAGTTACATAAAGTGTATCTGGCAGGGTCACACATCCTGACAAAGCCAGCATGAGAGCTTCATAATCCTCATACTTGAGTGTACGCTCTACATGATAGCTGTCCTTATAGGTCAATTCAAACATATGGGACCTATCTTTCTGATTTTGTAAAGACACCACGTTCTACCAAGCTATCCATGAGGAAGTAGAATTTTTCCTGATGAATGTGGTGGTCTTCTGATTTGAAAATATCAACTAGACGAAGACCAAACTTGTCAGTGATATTGATTTTAGCCCCTGTAAGTTCCTTGTTAATGATGATTTTGAGTTGGAAGCCTTCACCGCTGTTTGGCACTTTTTCCAAAAGGCGAGTCAATTCATAGTTACCAACCTTAGTCTCAAAAAAGGTGTTATCTTTGAGGGTGAATTTTTTAACAGAAGGGCTAAGAGTGTAGTCGTAACGACAATTTTTTAACTGAATGGTTTTTTCAAATGCCATATGGCTAACCTCCGATAATTTCTTTTAAGGTTTTTGCGAGGGTTTGTAGGTCTTCAACAGTATTTTGTGGCGACAAACTGATACGAACGGATTCCTTCAAGCGTTCTGAATTTGCCCCGTACATGGCTTCAAGAACATGGCTGGATTGGACAATGCCTGCCGTACAGGCTGAGCCAGTAGAGATAGAAATTCCAGCCAAATCTAGCCGAAGGAGTAAAAGGTCATTTTTCTGATCAAGAAATCCAATATTGAGAACATAAGGGAGATGATGTTGTCCTCTATTCACGTAATACTGAATTCCTTCTAGCTCTGCAAGAAAGGCAGTTTCTAGATTTTGTACATGTTGGAAATGTTCTTCCTGTTTTTCTAGGTCTTCTTTTAGGGCTGCAACCATACCCACGATGGCAGCTAAATTTTCAGTTCCTGCACGTTTTTTCTGTTCTTGGTCTCCACCATGTAGATAGGAATCAAAATCCATGCTAGATGCGTAGAGAAAGCCGATTCCCTTAGGACCATGGAATTTATGGGCAGAAGCAGTGAGAAAATCAATGCCCAATTCTTCTGGATGAATAGGGATTTTACCAATAGCCTGAACTGCATCGACATGATAGGCGGCTGGGTGTTGCTTGAGTATTTGGCCAATTTCAGCAATGGGCAGTAGGTTTCCAGTCTCATTATTGGCAAACATGGTAGAAACTAAAATCGTATCGTCACGTAAGGCCTCTTGAATTTGCTGGGCGGTGATTTCTTGATTTTCTGGCTGGATAATGGTTGCTTCAAACCCAAAGTGTTGAACCAAGTAATCAATTGTTTCAAGGACAGCATGGTGCTCAATAGCAGTTGTGATAATATGTTTTCCTTGTTCTTGGTGACGAAGGCAGTAACCAATGATAGCAGTATTGTTGCCTTCTGTCCCACCAGAAGTGAAAAAGATATGTTGAGGTTTTGTCCCCAGTAACTGAGCTAGCTCCTGACGGGCTTCTCGCAATAGTTTGCCAGCTTGACGACCATGACCATGAATACTAGAAGGATTTCCATAGGTTTCTTGCATAACCTCGGTCATAGCTGAAATAGCAACTGCTGACATAGGAGTCGTTGCAGCATTGTCCAAATAAATCAAAGAATCACCTTATTTCTTTTTGTTGTAGGCAAAGAGTGGGCTGACTGGTTTTCTTTCGTGGATACGGACGATAGCATCACCAATTAACTCACTAGCAGTGATGTAGCATACGTTTTTAGGAGTTTTTTCTTTTGTTGCTACTGAATCAGTCACAAGAATTTCTTTAATATTAGTATTGTCAAGAAGTTCAGCAGCTCCTTCGACGAAGAGGCCGTGGCTAGAAACAGCATAAATTTCTGTAGCTCCTTCACGTTCAACGATTTTAGCAGCTTCAGAGAAGGTACGTCCTGTATTTAAAATATCATCAATCAAGATAGCTTTCTTACCTTCAACATCACCAATGATATAACCTTCGTTGCGAGTTGCATCGTCTTGAGGATAGTCGATAATGGCGATAGGAGCGTCAAGATATTCAGCCAAGCTACGCGCACGTTTGACACCTGAATTTTTAGGGCTAACGACAACAACATCTGAACCGAGTAGTCCCTTATCGCAGTAATGTTTTGCAAATAGGGGGACAGTGAAAAGATTATCCACTGGAATATCAAAGAAACCTTGAACCTGAACGGCATGCAAATCAAGAGTCAGGATACGATCAACCCCAGCCTTAACCAGCATATTGGCAACTAGTTTTGCTGTAAGTGGCTCACGAGGACAAGCAATGCGGTCTTGACGTGCATAGCCAAAATATGGAAGGACAACGTTGATACTGTGGGCACTTGCACGCACACAAGCGTCGACCATGATCAACAATTCCATTAGGTGGTTGTTGACAGGGAAACTTGTTGATTGGATGATGTAAACATCATAACCACGGACACTTTCTTCGATATTCACTTGGATTTCTCCGTCTGAAAATTGACGTGACGATAGTTTTCCAAGTGGGACACCAACAGCTTCAGCAATTTTCTGTGCAATCTCTTGGTTAGAGTTGAGTGCGAAAAGTTTCATGTTTTTTCTATCTGACATTATAGACCGTCCTCTGTAAACTTTTTAAATCCTAGTGATATTTATCTTACATATATGAACTAGAACCTGTGTATTTTTATCTTTTCTATTTTACCAAAAAATGGAGATTATTTCAGCTATTTTTCATGCTTTTGACAAATCGAACCAATTTTGAAGGAGCTTTTTGATAGGAAATCTGATTTTCCTCTAAAAATTGCTGGAAATCCTGTTTGCCTTGCTCATGATTTTCCACTTCAAGCTCTAATTCATAATCTGTCATATCAAAGTACTGACTTTCATCCAGTGCCATGAGGCCAATAGCTGTTTGCATTTCATAGCGAAGTGTTGTTAGACAACCAAGAACCTGCCATTCACTAGTTTGGATACCATGTTTCGCCAATTCATCCAATACTATCCCTTGAGGAAATTCTTTCTTGCTCAGATAGTTTTCAGCATCTTTTAGTTGCAATTTTTGATTGTATTCCATGTTTCCAACACTCTGCGGGACTTTGAGTGTCAATTCTGCCCAGTCTTCAAAAGTTCGAATGCGCATAGCAACTTTCTTTTCTCGCAGCTCAAAATCAGGTGTGTCGATGTAGTAATTTTTTTGAAGAACAGGAGTGACACCTGTGAACTGGTCTTTTAGACGATCATACTCATCTTTTTTCAATAGTGTTTTCAATTCAATTTCTAAATGTTTCATTTTTCTTACCTTTTCTTTATCGTTGAAAGCGGATTATGGTATAAATAGTACA